>NZ_LZZV01000104.1:0-4548 GCF_014170385.1 Delftia sp. UME58 | reverse complement strand
CTGCGCTCGCGCGGCAATGCCGCCATGGCCGACATGTTCAACGACATCCACGAGGCGGGCATACGCATGCTGGCCCTGGTCAACGACCTGCTGGATGTCGCCAAGCTGGAAAGCGCCGTGGGAACCATCCACGTGGAGCGCATCGACCTCAGGAGCCTGATCCGGCCCGTGGTGCGCGAGCTGGAGCCGCAGCAGCAGCAAAAGCTCATCGACCTGCGGCTGGAGCTCGACGAGGCGCCGCTGATCGCCAAGGCCGACCCCGTGCGCTTCCAGCAGGTGGTGCGCAATGTGCTGGCCAACGCCATCAAGTTCTCGCCCATTGGCGGGCGCATCGATGTGCAGGGCCGCATCGACGGACAGGGCGACATCTGCATCGCCGTCTCCGACCAGGGGCCGGGCATTCCGCCGCAGGAACTGGACAAGATCTTCCAGCCCTTCGTTCAGTCCAGCAAGACCAAGAACGGCTCGGGTGGAACGGGCCTGGGCCTGGCCATCTGCCGCAAGATCATCGACGCCATGGACGGCACCATCGCCGCCAGCAACCGCTCCGAAGGCGGATCGGTGTTTCGCATCACCCTGCCCTGCCGCAGCGGCGCACCGGAGACGCGCCCGGCGGAGTTGCTGTAGCGGCACCGCCGCGCGGAGCATGTGCGGTCGGCAAGCAACAGGCGACGAACAGGTGATGGCAAATGAGAAAAAGTCTCATTTAGAATGCCATCACTTCGCTCGCCCCTGCCTGCCCGCCTTCCCTCCCCGTTTGTATGACACGCCATCCGACTCCCGCAGCCTGGCTGGGCCTGGACCTGCGCTGGGCCTATGGCAGCCTGCTGCCCGCCATCTGGCGCAGCACGCGCTGCATCCACCGTGCGCAGGATGTGCTGCATGACGCCTTTGTGCGCTACGCCCTGAGCGGCCGGCATGAAGGCATCGCCCAGCCGCATGCCTACCTGCGCGTGGTGGCGCGCACCGTGCTGGCCGACCAGATGGCGCATGAACGCCGCTTCGTGCCACTGCCCGACCTGGCAGGCGAGCCGGACTCCACGGCCCCCGGCAGGTGCGCGGACGCCACCGCCCTGCAGGAAGCATTCACTGCGCCTTCCGCCGAGGTGCTGGCCGATCTGCAGCAGCGCCTGGCCGCCGCCCAGCGGGTCATCGAAGGGCTTCCACCGCGCTGCCGCGAGGTGTTCTGGCTGTGCAAGGTGGAAGGCCATTCCCAGCCCCAGATTGCCGCCATGCTGGGCATCAGCCTGAACATGGTGGAGCGCCACCTGATGCGCGCCCTGCTGGACCTGCGCGCCGCACGCGAGCTGCTCGCGCCATGAGCAAGCCGCGCGAGGAGGCAGCGCGCTGGTTCATACGCATGCACCGGGATGCGGGAGCGCAGGCGGGCGCCGCCGATGCCGCTGCCTGGCGCCGCTGGATGGATGCCGACCCGCGCCACGCCGCCGAATACGCCGCCTTCGAGGCGCTGTGGCAGGACTTCGACTCCACGCCCCGGGCCGAGGCCCTGGCCACGGCCGTGAACACCGCCGCACGCCAGCGCCGCGACACACGCCGCCACACCCGCCGCGCCGCCATCACCCGCGGCGTGCTGGGCATTGCCGGCCTGGGCACGGCGGGTGTGCTGGCCTTGCGCGGCTGGCATGCCTGGCAGGACTCCACCTTGTCCGCCCTGGCCCGCGACAGTGCGATTGGCGAGCGCATCGTGCTGCGCCTGCCCGACGCCAGCACGCTGACCCTGGGGCCGGCCAGCCGCATCGCCACGCGCTACTCCCGCCGACGGCGCGCCGTGGTGCTGGAGCAGGGCGAGGCCCTGTTCGACGTGGCCAGGGATGCAGACCGCCCCTTCACCATCGACGCAGGCCAGGCGCGCATCACCGTGCTGGGCACGCGCTTCACGGTCAACCGGCTGCCGGGCCTGGTGCGGGTGAGCGTGGAGCATGGAACGGTGCGCCTGGCGGGCGAAGGCGACGCGCAGGGCCATCAGGCGCTGCTGCTGCACGCCGGCGAAGTGGGAGAGATGCCGGATGCAGGCACCGATGGCGCGCACGATGCCGATGGCACTCTGCCCCGCCCCCGCCCCCGCCGCGTGCAGCGCGATGCGCGCGACAGCTTCTCGTCCATCGAACGCGGCCTCATCGTCTTCGACGGCGCCGGGCTGGGCGAGATCGCGGCCACGCTGTCGCGCTGGCGCCGCCAGCCCGTGCGTGCCGCACTGGCCGAAGGCACTGACGGAGGACCGCGCATCACCGCCGCCGTGCAGCGCGGCGATGTGGAAAGCTTCCTGGACGCGCTGCCGCGCATCGCCGCCGTGCGCGTGCAGGAACGCAACGGCGCCACCTGGCTGACCCCGCGCCACGTCGCGCTTCGGCCAGTGCGGCACGCACGGGCTGGCGGCGCCAGCGCGACAGCGTGGCCGCGATCTCGCCCAGCCCGGCGCCGTCGAAGACGATGAGGCCGCGTTCGATGGACGAGAAGCTGTCGCGCGCATCGCGCTGCACGCGGCGGGGGCGGGGGCGGGGCAGAGTGCCATCGGCATCGTGCGCGCCATCGGTGCCTGCATCCGGCATCTCTCCCACTTCGCCGGCGTGCAGCAGCAGCGCCTGATGGCCCTGCGCGTCGCCTTCGCCCGCCAGGCGCACCGTTCCATGCTCCACGCTCACCCGCACCAGGCCCGGCAGCCGGTTGACCGTGAAGCGCGTGCCCAGCACGGTGATGCGCGCCTGGCCTGCGTCGATGGTGAAGGGGCGGTCTGCATCCCTGGCCACGTCGAACAGGGCCTCGCCCTGCTCCAGCACCACGGCGCGCCGTCGGCGGGAGTAGCGCGTGGCGATGCGGCTGGCCGGCCCCAGGGTCAGCGTGCTGGCGTCGGGCAGGCGCAGCACGATGCGCTCGCCAATCGCACTGTCGCGGGCCAGGGCGGACAAGGTGGAGTCCTGCCAGGCATGCCAGCCGCGCAAGGCCAGCACACCCGCCGTGCCCAGGCCGGCAATGCCCAGCACGCCGCGGGTGATGGCGGCGCGGCGGGTGTGGCGGCGTGTGTCGCGGCGCTGGCGTGCGGCGGTGTTCACGGCCGTGGCCAGGGCCTCGGCCCGGGGCGTGGAGTCGAAGTCCTGCCACAGCGCCTCGAAGGCGGCGTATTCGGCGGCGTGGCGCGGGTCGGCATCCATCCAGCGGCGCCAGGCAGCGGCATCGGCGGCGCCCGCCTGCGCTCCCGCATCCCGGTGCATGCGTATGAACCAGCGCGCTGCCTCCTCGCGCGGCTTGCTCATGGCGCGAGCAGCTCGCGTGCGGCGCGCAGGTCCAGCAGGGCGCGCATCAGGTGGCGCTCCACCATGTTCAGGCTGATGCCCAGCATGGCGGCAATCTGGGGCTGGGAATGGCCTTCCACCTTGCACAGCCAGAACACCTCGCGGCAGCGCGGTGGAAGCCCTTCGATGACCCGCTGGGCGGCGGCCAGGCGCTGCTGCAGATCGGCCAGCACCTCGGCGGAAGGCGCAGTGAATGCTTCCTGCAGGGCGGTGGCGTCCGCGCACCTGCCGGGGGCCGTGGAGTCCGGCTCGCCTGCCAGGTCGGGCAGTGGCACGAAGCGGCGTTCATGCGCCATCTGGTCGGCCAGCACGGTGCGCGCCACCACGCGCAGGTAGGCATGCGGCTGGGCGATGCCTTCATGCCGGCCGCTCAGGGCGTAGCGCACAAAGGCGTCATGCAGCACATCCTGCGCACGGTGGATGCAGCGCGTGCTGCGCCAGATGGCGGGCAGCAGGCTGCCATAGGCCCAGCGCAGGTCCAGGCCCAGCCAGGCTGCGGGAGTCGGATGGCGTGTCATACAAACGGGGAGGGAAGGCGGGCAGGCAGGGGCGAGCGAAGTGATGGCATTCTAAATGAGACTTTTTCTCATTTGCCATCACCTGTTCGTCGCCTGTTGCTTGCCGACCGCACATGCTCCGCGCGGCGGTGCCGCTACAGCAACTCCGCCGGGCGCGTCTCCGGTGCGCCGCTGCGGCAGGGCAGGGTGATGCGAAACACCGATCCGCCTTCGGAGCGGTTGCTGGCGGCGATGGTGCCGTCCATGGCGTCGATGATCTTGCGGCAGATGGCCAGGCCCAGGCCCGTTCCACCCGAGCCGTTCTTGGTCTTGCTGGACTGAACGAAGGGCTGGAAGATCTTGTCCAGTTCCTGCGGCGGAATGCCCGGCCCCTGGTCGGAGACGGCGATGCAGATGTCGCCCTGTCCGTCGATGCGGCCCTGCACATCGATGCGCCCGCCAATGGGCGAGAACTTGATGGCGTTGGCCAGCACATTGCGCACCACCTGCTGGAAGCGCACGGGGTCGGCCTTGGCGATCAGCGGCGCCTCGTCGAGCTCCAGCCGCAGGTCGATGAGCTTTTGCTGCTGCTGCGGCTCCAGCTCGCGCACCACGGGCCGGATCAGGCTCCTGAGGTCGATGCGCTCCACGTGGATGGTTCCCACGGCGCTTTCCAGCTTGGCGACATCCAGCAGGTCGTTGACCAGGGCCAGCATGCGTATGCCCGCCTCGTGGATGTC
>NZ_LZZV01000103.1:0-75910 GCF_014170385.1 Delftia sp. UME58 | reverse complement strand
TGACCAACCTGGCCGCCCTGGTGGCGGCCGATGCCTCGGCCCTGTATGCACGCAACGTGCTCGATTTTCTCAAGCTCATCATCAACAAGGATGGCGCCCTGCATGTGGACATGGAGGACGACATCGTGGCCGCGTGCCTGATGGCCCATGAAGGCCAGCTGCGGAGGAAATGACATGGAAGCCGTATCCCCCACCATCATCCATCTCATCATCTTCGTGCTGGCCATCTACGTGGGCTACCACGTGGTCTGGACCGTCACGCCCGCGCTGCACACGCCGCTGATGGCGGTGACCAATGCCATCTCGGCCATCGTCATCGTCGGCGCCATGCTGGCGGCGGCGCTCACGGAAACGGGCCTGGGCAAGACCATGGGCGTGCTGGCCGTGGCGCTGGCCGCGGTCAACGTGTTCGGCGGCTTCCTGGTCACGCGGCGCATGCTGGAGATGTTCCGCAAGAAGGAGCGCAAGAGCGCTCCGGCCAAGGACGGCAAGGACGCCAAGGCGGAGGGCCGGTCATGAGCATGAACCTCGTCACATTGCTCTACCTGGTGGCCAGCGTCTGCTTCATCCAGGCGCTCAAGGGGCTGTCGCATCCCACCACCTCCATACGCGGCAACCTGTTCGGCATGGCCGGCATGGTGATCGCCGTGCTGACCACGGCGGCGCTCATCGTGCAGCTGGCCGGCGGCAACGCCCTGGGCCTGGGCTGGGTGCTGCTGGGCCTGCTGGTCGGCGGCACGGCCGGCGCCGTCATGGCCCAGCGCGTGGAGATGACCAAGATGCCCGAATTGGTCGCCTTCATGCACAGCATGATCGGCCTGGCGGCGGTGTTCATCGCCGTGGCCGCCGTGGCCGAGCCCTGGGCCTTTGCCATCACGGCCAAGGGCGGCGCCATTCCGGGCGGCAACCGCGTGGAGCTGGCGCTGGGCGCCTTCATCGGCGCCGTGACCTTCACGGGCTCGGTGATCGCCTTCGGCAAGCTCAGCGGCAAGTACAAGTTCCGCCTGTTCCAGGGCGCGCCCGTGCAGTTCAAGGGCCAGCATGCGCTCAACGCCGTGCTGGGGCTGGCAGCGGCCTTCTTCGTCTTCGGCTTCTGGCACAGCCAAAGCTGGATGGACATCGTGCTGGTCATCGCCCTGGGACTGCTGCTGGGCGTGCTGCTGATCATTCCGATCGGTGGCGCGGACATGCCGGTGGTCGTGTCCATGCTCAACAGCTACTCGGGCTGGGCGGCGGCGGGCATCGGCTTCTCGCTGAACAACAGCATGCTGATCATTGCGGGTTCGCTGGTGGGCAGCTCGGGCGCCATCCTGAGCTACATCATGTGCAAGGCCATGAACCGCTCGTTCTTCAGCGTGATCCTGGGTGGCTTCGGCGGCGAGGCCACCAGCGCGGCGGCAGGCTCCCAGCAGCAGCGCAACGTGAAAAGCGGCAGCGCCGACGACGCGGCCTTCGTCCTGGGCAATGCCGAGACCGTGGTCATCGTGCCCGGCTACGGCCTGGCCGTGGCGCGTGCCCAGCACGCGGTCAAGGAGCTGGCCGACAAGCTCACCGAACGGGGCGTGACCGTGAAGTACGCCATCCACCCGGTGGCGGGCCGCATGCCCGGCCACATGAACGTGCTGCTGGCCGAGGCCGAGGTGCCCTACGACCAGGTCTTCGAGATGGAGGACATCAACAGCGAGTTCGGCCAGGCCGACGTGGCCATCATCCTGGGCGCCAACGACGTGGTGAACCCTGCAGCCCACGTGAAGGGCAGCCCCATCTACGGCATGCCCATCCTGGAGGCCTACAAGGCCAAGACGGTGATCGTGAACAAGCGCTCCATGGCGGCCGGCTATGCGGGCCTGGACAACGAGCTGTTCTACATGGACAAGACCATGATGGTCTTCGGCGATGCCAAGAAGGTGGTGGAGGATATGGGCAAGGCGCTGGAGTGAGCAGGCCGTGCGGGCGGTAGCACCCCGGGGAACATCAGCCCGCAGCAGCCTCCGCCTCTTGCAGGACCCAATCCGGAAAGGCCCGTACCTCGGGCCTGCGCAGCGCATCGGGCAGGGTCACCCCGTAGCAGGCAAAGCGCGCGGGCCAGGGTTTGTCCAGCACCTGCACCAGGCGGCCTGCGGCATGCGGCAATTTCCTCGCGTGCATAGGCCTGCGCAACCCGGCGTCGACTCCCCGCCGGTCCGCTTCGCGGGCGCCGAACTGCTGCCGCAGCGCACGGCGCGGGCCCTGTGCCGCCGATCGTCACGGGCCCGCCGGGCCAGCCTCCGGACTGGATCGCACGCCATGCCGACGGCTGGCTGACCTCCCCCGACGCCACGCACACCGCCGAGGGGCCGCGCCGCCTGGCCCGCAAGATCGCCGCCTGGCGCGCGCGGCTCCCCGATGTGAGGCAGGCCCCTGCGCGGCGCGTAGGACGTTTGTGTGGAGATTTCTTACAAACCATGTTGCGCCAAAAGGTCATGCTCTTCGGGCATCGGGCAAACCCGACTCTGACCTACCATGGTCGGCACAAGGAGTACAACGATCTTGTTTGGTTTTTTCGAAAAACGCGTCCCCCCCTATCCCTCCACCGAGCCCACGGTCCCGCCCAAGGACTTCTTCGCCTTTCTGTGGGCCTGCACCCGGGGCATGCGCGGCTGGATAGCGCTGCTGACCGCCACCTCGGCGCTGCTGGCCGTCTATGAGGCGGCGCTGTTCGCCATCATGGGGCATGTGGTGGACTGGCTCGCCAATGTCTCTCCTTCGGAGTTCTGGCAGGCCCAGCGCGGCACGGTCTGGGGCATCGCCGCCATCCTGCTGTCCAGCGTGCTGCTTCTGGCCTTTCACACGGCAGTGATGCACCAGGTGCTGGCCATCAATTTCCCGATGCGGCTGCGCTGGGTGTTCCACCGGCTGATGCTGGGCCAGAGCATGTCCTTCTATGCCGACGAGTTCGCGGGCCGCATCACCACCAAGATCATGCAGACGGCGCTGTCGGTGCGCGAAGTGATCTTCATGGTGGTCGACGTGCTGGTGGGCGTGAGCGTCTACATGATCGGCATCCTGATCCTGGCCGCGAGCTTCGAGTGGCGGCTGATGATTCCGTTCGCGCTGTGGCTGCTGGCCTATATCGGCGCCTGCTTCTACTTTGTTCCGCGCCTGGGAAAGATCGGCAAGGAGCAGGCCGATGCGCGCTCCATGATGACGGGCCGCGTGACCGACGCCTATACCAATATCGCCACCGTCAAGCTGTTCGCCCATACGCGCCGCGAGGCCGAGTACGCGCGCAACGCCATGGAGGCGTTCAAGTCCACGGGCTATGCGCAGATGCGCCTGGTCAGCCAGTTCGAGATCGCCAACCACCTGATGATCACGCTGCTGCTGCTGGGCTCCACGGGCACGGCGCTGTTCCTGTGGTCCGGCGGGCAGGCCAGCGCGGGCGTGGTGGCCGCCGTGATCGCCATGGCGCTGCGCCTGATGGGCTATTCGCACTGGGTGATGTGGCAGATGACGGGCCTGTTCGAGAACGTGGGCACCATCCAGGACGGCATCCTCACGCTGACCAAGCCGCGCACCATCGTGGATGCGCCCGACGCCAGGCCGCTGCAGGTCACGCAGGGCGCCATCGCCTTCGAGGACCTGAGCTTTGCCTACAAGGACGGCGGCAAGCAGGTGATCGACCACCTGAACCTGCATATCCGCGCCGGCGAGCGCATCGGCCTGATCGGCCGCTCGGGCGCGGGCAAGTCCACGCTGGTGAACCTGCTGCTGCGCTTCCATGAAGCCCAGGGCGGGCGCATCACCATCGACGGGCAGGACATCCGCACCGTCACGCAGGACAGCCTGCGCGGCGCGGTGGGCATGGTCACGCAGGACACCTCGCTGCTGCACCGCTCCATGCGCGACAACATCCTCTACGGCCGCCCCGACGCGACCGAGCAGGAGATGCTGGCCGCCGCGCAGAAGGCCGAGGCCTCGGACTTCATCGCCACGCTGACCGACCTCAAGGGCCGTGGAGGCTACGACGCCCAGGTGGGCGAGCGCGGCGTCAAGCTGTCGGGCGGCCAGCGCCAGCGCGTGGCCATTGCGCGCGTCATGCTCAAGGACGCGCCCATCCTGCTGCTGGACGAGGCCACCAGCGCGCTGGACAGCGAGGTCGAGGCGGCCATCCAGCAAAGCCTGGACAGCCTCATGCACGGCAAGACCGTGATCGCCATCGCCCACCGCCTGTCCACCATCGCCGCCATGGACCGGCTCATCGTGATGGACCAGGGCCACATCGTCGAGCAGGGCACGCACCAGCAACTGCTGGAGCTGGGCGGCATCTACGCCAAGCTGTGGTCGCACCAGAGCGGCGGCTTCCTCGCCGAACAGAACTACACCCCCTGAGCGGGGGGGGGCGGCCCTTGCTTGGTGTCCCTGGCATTGGGCCGCGCCAGTTTTATAGATGGCGCTGACCTCCCCGCTGACAGGTCAGACACTCGCCAAGTCTCGGTCCAGCTGCGTATGCAATGTGTAGCGGCTGGCCGGGTGCAAGGTCACGCTGAGGTCCATCAACTCCCCATCGGTATCCAGGTAGCGGCGCACGATCTTCAGCGCCGCTGACCCGGCCGGGGCCTGCAATTCCTCCGACAGCGCATCCGGAATGAGCGCCCCCACCACGGCCTGCCGCACCCGCGCGATGCGCAGGCCGTACTGCTGCTCCAGCAGGCTGCTGACCAGCAACTCGGGCGCGGCGCGCACGCGCTCGGCCAGCTCCTGCGTGTCAAAGCGCTGCGCATCCACATAGACCACGGTCCAGGCAATGGGCAGGTGCGGCGCGGCACCGTCGCGGCG
Source organism: Delftia sp. UME58 (assembly GCF_014170385.1). Taxonomy (NCBI): domain Bacteria; kingdom Pseudomonadati; phylum Pseudomonadota; class Betaproteobacteria; order Burkholderiales; family Comamonadaceae; genus Delftia; species Delftia sp. UME58. The sequence continues at coordinate 71,092 of NZ_LZZV01000103.1, read as the reverse complement.
CAGGCTGCAGATGGCCAGCCAGCGGCTGCCGGCCGGGCAATCCAGTTCGGCCGCCAGGTCCTGGTCCAGCACCACCTCTTCGATGCGCCGCACCTCGCGCACATGGGTGGCGCCGAACTGCACCAGATCCTCCAGCGAGGTCAGCGCCTGGCGATAGTGCGCATGGGGCTGCGCCGCCTCCACGCGCGTGCCCACCTTCTTGCGCCGCGATACCAGCCCCGACTGCTGCAGCTCGGCAATCGCCGCGCGCACCGTGTGGCGGCTCACGCCATAGCGTTCGCACAGCTCCAGCTCGGTGGGCAAAAGCCCCCCCACGGCGTATTCGCCCGAGGCAATGCGCTCGGACAGGTCACGCGCCACCTGGGCATAGCGTGTCTCAGCCATGGGCGCAGGCCTTCCCCCCAGGCAAACCCGGATGTTCGTAATGTACGTACATAAATAAAAATAACGATATGTCCGAACTTAATCGCAATTGCGCACCATGACCCTTCCGTCCTTCACCTCCAGCACCGCCATCGATTCGCTGCTGTTCCGCGACGCCTTCGGCACCCCCGCCATGCGCGCCATCTTCGCCGACAGCGCCCTGGTGTCGCGCTACATCGAGGTCGAGGTCGCGCTGGCGCGCGCCCAGGGCCGCTGCGGCGTGATTCCGGCCGAGGCCGCACACGAGATCGCGCAGCGCTGCAGCCTCGACGCGCTGGACTTCGAGCTGCTGCGCAAGGAAACCGACATTGTCGGCTACCCCATCCTGCCGCTGGTGCACCAGCTGGTGAAACAGTGCGGCGACGCCGGCCGCTACATCCACTGGGGTGCGACCACCCAGGACATCATGGACACGGCCACCGTGCTGCAGGTGCGCGATGCGCTGGACCTGGTCGATGCCGACATCGCCGCGCTGCGCACCATCCTGGCCGACCTGGCAGAGCGCCACCGCGATACGCCCATGGCCGGCCGCACGCACCTGCAGCACGCCCTGCCCATCACCTTCGGCTACAAGGCCGCCATCTGGCTGGCCATGTTCGACCGCCATGCCGAGCGCCTGAAGGAACTGCGCCCGCGCGTGCTGGTGGGCCAGTTCGCGGGGGCGGCAGGCACGCTGGCCTCGCTGAGCGGCCGGGGCCTGGAAGTGCAGCAATTGCTGATGGAAGAACTGGGCCTGGGCGTGCCCGCCACCACCTGGCATGTGGCGCGCGACGGCCTGGCCGAAGCGGTGAATTTCCTGGCCCTGGTCACCGGCTCGCTGGGCAAGATCGCCTACGACGTGATGCTGCTGTCCTCCACCGAGTTCGGCGAGGTGTTCGAGCCCTTCGTCACGGGGCGCGGCGCCAGCAGCACCATGCCGCAAAAGCGCAACGCCATCTCCAGCGAGCTGATGCTGGCCGCCTCCAAGGCCGTGCGCCAGCATGCGGGCCTGATGCTGGACGCCATGGTCCAGGACCTGGAGCGCGCCACCGGCCCCTGGCATGCCGAATGGGTGGCGCTGCCCGAGAGCTTCGTGCTCTCGGCCGGCGCCCTGCACCAGGCGCGCTTCATGCTGGGCGGCCTCATCGTCGATCCCGAACGCATGGCCCGCAACCTGGACATGACCGACGGCCTGATCGTGGCCGAGGCCGTGATGATGGGCCTGGCCCCGCACACGGGCCGCCAGCAGGCGCACGACATCGTCTATGCCGCCTGCCGCAGCGTCAACGCCGAGGGCGGCACGCTGGCCGATGCGCTGGCCCGCCTGCCCGAAGTCACGGCCCATTTCGACCGCGCGGCGCTGCAGCGCCTCACCGACCCGCGCAACTACCTGGGCGAGGCCCCGCAGATGGTGGACCGCGCCCTTGCGCTGTCGCGCGCCCATGCAGCCAGCGGCCGCTGACACCCCGGCCCAGGACAGAACACAGCACTACAGGAGACAACGCCATGCCTTTCCATCTTCCCCACCTGCCACGCCTGCCACGCCTGGCCCTTGCCCTGGCCGCCACCACCTTCGCCCTGGCCGCGCACGCCCAGGGCGGCTATCCCGCCAAGCCGCTGACCTGGATCGTGCCCTTCGCGGCCGGCGGCCCCACGGACGCCATGGCGCGCGACATCGCCCAGCACACCAGCACGCAGCTGGGCCAGCAGATCATCATCGAGAACGTTCCGGGCGCGGGCGGCACCATCGGCACGGCCAAGGCGGCGCGCTCGGCGCCGGACGGCTACAGCTTCCTGGTCGGCCACATGGGCTACATGGGCGCGGCGCCGTCGCTGTACAAGAAGCTGGCCTACGACCCGGTCAAGGACTTCGAGGCCGTGTTCCGCTTCCCCGACACGCCGCTGGTGCTGCTGGTGGGCAAGAACTCCCCGTACAAGACGGCCGAGGAGCTGGTGGCCTTCGGCAAGCAGAACCCGGGCCGGCTGAACTTCGGCAACGCGGGCGTGGGATCGACCTCGCACCTGGTGGCGGCGCTGTTCGCCAGCCGCGCGCAGATGGAGATCACCCAGGTGGCCTACAAGGGTGCGGCGCCGGCCATGACCGATGTGATCTCCGGCCAGGTCGATGCCATGTTCGACCAGACCAACACCGCCCTGCCCCAGCTGGCCGGCGAGCGCATCCGCGCCATCGCCCTCACCTCGGACAAGCCCATGCCCCAGTTCCCGGGCGCTGCAGCGCTGGGCCAGAAGCTGCTGCCCGGCTTCGAGACCGCCACCTGGTACGGCATCTATGCACCCAAGGGTACGCCGCGCGACGTGGTGCAAAAGGTCTACCAGGCCTATACCAAGGCCCTGGCCGACAAGGCCTGGACCGACCGGATGGCCGCCCAGGGCATACGCCTGCTGCCCGCCGAGCAGTACGCGCCCGAGGCCCTGGCGCGCCACACGGCTGCCGAGGTGGAGCGCTGGCGCAAGGTGGCGGCCGACGCGAAGATTTCTCTGGACTGAAGCCATGGCCGACGACACCCGCATCGAACACGATGCCTTCGGCCCGGTCCGGATACCAGCCGACCGTCTCTGGGGTGCACAGACCCAGCGCGCGCTGGAGCTGTTCGCCATCGGACAGGAGTGCTTTCCCCAGGGCCTGTACCACGCCTTCGGGCTGCAGAAGCTGGCGGCAGCGCGCGCCAACCGGCGCCTGGGCGTGCTGGACGACGAGCGCGGCGCGGCCATCGAGGCCGCGGCCACCGAACTGCGCGACGGCCTGCTGGACGCGCATTTCCCGCTGACCATCTGGCAGACGGGCTCGGGCACGCAGACCAACATGAATGCCAACGAGGTCATCGCCAACCGCGCCAACCAGATGCTGGGCCAGCCCCCGGGCACGCGCAGCCCGATCCACCCCAACGACCATGCCAATGCCTCGCAATCGTCCAACGACAGCTTTCCCACGGTGATGCACCTGGCCACGGCGCTGGAGCTGCGCGACCACCTGCTGCCCGCCCTGGAACAGCTGCAGCAGCGCCTGCAGGAACGCGCCCAGTCCTTTGCCGGCGTGCTCAAGGTGGCGCGCACGCACCTGATGGACGCCGTGCCCATGACGCTGGGCCAGAGCTTCGAGACATTCGCCCACCAGATAGGCCATGGCATCCACCGGCTGCAGGCCACCCAGCCCCGGCTGTGGAGCCTGGCCCAGGGCGGCACGGCAGCCGGCACGGGGCTCAACGCGCCGGCCGGATTCGACCGGATTTTCTGCGAGGAGATACAGGCGCTCACGGGCCTGGCGGTCACGCCCAATCCCTGCAAGTTCGAGGGCATGGCCGCGCACGATGCACTCATCGAGGTCTCGGGCGCGCTCAACGTGGTGGCAGGCTCGCTGGCCAAGATGGCCAACGACATCCGCCTGCTGGGCTCGGGTCCGCGCTGCGGGCTGGGCGAGCTGGTGTTTCCCGACGACGGCCTGAGCTCCTCCATCATGCCGGGCAAGCGCAACCCGACCGTGGCCGAGGTCGTGGTGCAGGCCGCCTACCAGGCCATGGGCCACCACCTCACCGTCACGCTGGCGGGCTCGGCCGGGCACTTCGAGCTCAACGTGGCCAAGCCCGTGCTGATCCATCACTTGCTGCGTGCCATGCGCGCGCTGGGCGACGCCAGCCGCGTGTTTGCCGAGAAGCTGGTGGCCGGCCTGCAGGCACACACCGAGCGGCTGGAGCAGCAGGTCAGCCACTCGCTGCTGCAGGCCACCGCGCTCAACCCGGTGCTGGGCTATGACGCCGTGGCACGCATCACGCGCGAGGCCATGGCGCGCGGCATGGCGCCGCGCGAGGCCGCTGTCGCGCTGGGCCTGATCACGGCCGCCGAGTACGACCGGCTGGTGGACCTGCGCGCCATGGCGGGGCTGCCGCCCGCGTAGCGGCCTCAATCCTCCAGGCCTATGTTCTGCACGATCTTCTTTTCGTCCTCGAACGCCTTTTTGGCGAACGCCGTGTACTCCTGGCTGCCACGGAACTGCGTGCGCACGCCGTAGTTGCCGACGACCTGGCGGAAGGCCGGGTCGTCCATGGCGGCCTTGATGGCGGCTTCGAGCTTGCGCACGATCTCGGGCGGCAGGCCGCGCGGCCCGGCGATGCCCAGGGGCGAGGGCACATCGAAGGCATAGCCGGCCTCGCGGAACGTGGGCACGTTGGCAAAGGCCTCGGGCCGCACCTCGGAGGCCGAAGCCAGGGCGCGCAGCTTGCCCGAGCTCAGGTACGGCAGCACCGTGTTGGCGAACACGCCGGACTTGATGTGGCCGGCCATCAGCGAGTTCAACGCCTCGGCATCGCCCTTGAAGGGCGCATGCGTGAAGCGTGCGCCCGTGGCCTGCTCCAGCAGCGCCATCACCACGTGGTTGGCCGTGAACTTGCCCGGCGTGCCGTAATCCACGGCACCCGGATTCTTCCTGGCGAACTCGACCAGGTCCTGCACCGTCTTGAACGGCGAGTCCTGGGGCACGGCCAGCACGAAGTCATAGGTCATGTAGGTGGCGACGTAGCTGAGATCGCGCACCGGGTCGTACTGCACCTTCTGGATGTGGGGCTGGCGGAAGATGCTCACGGGCGCCAGCGTCAGGCGGTAGCCATCGGGCTTGGCCGTGCGCATCTCCATCACGCCCATGGACGCGCCCGCGCCGGGCTTGTTCTCGATCACCACGGTCTGCCCCAGCTGCTTGCCCATGCCCTGGGCCAGCGCACGCGCCACCACGTCGGTCACGCCGCCCGCGCCGTAGGGCACGACCAGGCTGATGGGGCGGCTGGGATAGCTGTCCTGCGCCCATGCTGCGCCCGTCATCAGGACCGATGCGCACATCCATGCGCCAAACACTCGTCTTTGCATTTCCATCTTCCTCAGAGGCTCACGACCATCGAACTTGCTGCTGTTCAATTTAGATGGATGCATGCCAACCATGGACTCGGGCAAGCCCGTAGCGTTGGGGCTTGTGGGGAAAACGCGCAGCGTGGGTGCGGGGAGTGGAACTCTATAGCGGAGGGTGACGTGGTTACTTGGTTTGCAGAGTTTGTGGGCTGCTTTTTGTGCGCATCGCGGTGATTGGGGCATGTCTTTGACGTGACAGTTACGGGGCGTATGCCTTCAGAGCGGCTGCCATTCAGGGATGTTTTTTTGTCCCTGCCGGGGGTTGTTTTTCGAGGCCGGGTCTCGGCCCGGCCTCGAAAAACAACCACCCGGCAGGGGCAGGCTATGGACCCCATAAAAGAAAAGCGCCACCAGCATCCCTGCCAGCAGCGCCTTCCTCAGTCAATCATCAGACCAAAATCAGCGAACGGTATCGCCCAGAACAAGCCCTTCACGGCGCGGATCAGCCCCACCTTCCAGCTGCGCCTGCCCATTGCGCTGCACCCGCAAGATGGTGCCGATGCCGCTGGACTGCGCGCTGATGGACACCACATGGCCCAGGGCACGCAGGCCGCTGACCAGCGGATCGTCGTTGCCGCCATTGGCCGTGTTGATGCTGGGGTGCTCGCCGCCCACGTTGGTGGTCGGGCTGTTGGCCGCGCCGAAGTCCACCAGCGAGGTGGCCTGCTGCGCATCCAGCCCCCAGTCCAGCGCGCCGACCAGGGTCTTGGTCACGTACTGGATGATGGTGCTGCCGCCTGGCGAGCCGGTGGCCATCTTGAAGTCGCCGGCGGTGCCGTCGGCCTTCAGATCGAACACCAGCGTGGGCGCCATGGAGCTGCGCGGACGCTTGCCGGGCTGCACGCGGTTGGCGACCGGGCCGTCGGTGGTGCTGGGGATGGCCGCGAAGTCGGTCAGCTGGTTGTTGAGCACAAAGCCGCGCGTGACGTGGAAGGAGCCCATGCTGGACTCCACCGTGGTCGTCATGCTCAGTGCGTTGCCCTTGGCATCGACGATGCTCATGTGCGTGGTGCCGGCCTCCTTGACATCGACCACGCCCTGCGAAGGCGTGCCGAAGTTGCCTGCCTGGGCCGTGCCCATGCTCTTGGTGGTGGAGATCAGGGCGGCGCGCTGGCGCAGGTAGCTCTTGTCCAGCATCAGCGCCGGCGAGCCGCCGGGCAGGGGCACGAAGTCGGTGTCGGCCACGTATTTGTCACGGTCGGCATAGGCCAGGCGCAGGGCTTCGCTGACCAGGTGCACGCCCATCACCGAAGGCTTGCCGCCCTCGCCATCGATGGCCGTGGGCGCATAGGCCTTGAGGTCGAAGTTCTCCAGAATGCCCATGGCCTGTGCCACGGCGATGCCACCCGACGACGGCGGCGGCATGCTGCAGACCATGTAGCGCGCGCGGTAGGTGGTGCAGACGGCCTCGCGGCGCTTGGCCTCGTAGCTGGCCAGATCCTGCAGCGTGGTCTTGCCGGGGGTGATGGGCGCACCGTCCGAGACGGTCTGCGTCACGCCCACCTTGCTGACGATGGCCTGGGCCAGGTCGCCACGGTAGAAGGCGTCGGCGCCGCCATTGGCGATGCTGCGCAGCGTGTCGGCATAGGGCTGGTTGACGAACTTGGCGCCCAGCGCCAGCGGCTTGCCCTGGGCATCGAAGTAGAGCTTGGCGGCATCGGCGTCGCGCGCCAGTTCCACCTTGGAGCCGTCCAGCGCCGCAGCCATGCGGCCGCTGATGGGAAAGCCCTTGCTGGCCAGGTCGATGCCCGAATTGAACAGCTGGGGCCACGCGGTCTTGCCGTAGTCCTTGTGCGCGAGTTCCAGCATGCGCACCACGCCCGGCGTGCCGATGGAGCGGCCGCTGGCGCGCGCCGAGGGCTTGGGCGCGGTCTGGTCGGCGGTGTCGTCCACGTAGCGCAGGTAGTTTTCCGTGGCGGCGGCCGGCGCGGTCTCGCGGCCGTCATAGGCCACGACCTTGCCCGTGGCTGCATCGCGGTAGAGCATGAAGGCGCCACCACCGATGCCGCTGGACTGCGGCTCCACCAGGCCCAGCACCATCTGCACGGCCACGGCCGCATCCACGGCCGAGCCGCCGGACTTGAGCACCTCGCAACCGGCCTTGGACGCCAGCGGGTTGGCCGTGACCACCATGTACTTGGAGGTGTGCAGGGCCTTCTTGCCGAGGCGGTAGCCCGACGAGGGTTCGGGTGCGGCCGGATCACCGGGCAGGCCCGAGCCCACGACCACGCTGCCATCGCCCGAGGTGATGGCACAGGCGGCCAGGTCGTCCTGGCCCGATCCGCCATTGCCACCGCCTCCGCACGATGCGAGGAACAGCGGCGTGGCGGCCGCAAGGCCGATCCACTGCCATGCGGGCAGGCGTTGCCTGGAAGGGGGTTGCTTCATGAAATGTCTCCTTGTGGTGCGTGGAATGCGTTGATCTTGTTCACCAGGGGCAGCACCCGCCCGCAGGCTTGCCGCGAGCTTACATCCGTTCCACCACCACTTCGCGCAGATGCAGCCACCCCCGTCAGAGCGGGGCTGGAGGGCCCCGCTCACGGATGGCCGGCCCTGCATGCAAGGTCCGTGCCCGGATCGGGGCGGCGCCAGGACAGGAAATATCTGGCGGAAAATCCGAACCCGAGCACATCCCAAGGCTGTGCGGCCCGCAGCCTGTGCGGTCGCCCGCTTTGGCTTACCATCGCCGGCCCTCTGCTTGATAGGTACAAGCCATGATCCGCGTTTCCGAACTGAAACTGCCCCTGTCGGCGGTGCAATACCACCCCGACAGCCACACCGAATACCTGCCCCTGGAGCCGCTGCGCGCCCTGGCTGCGCGCCAGCTGGGCATTGCCGAGGAGGCCATTGCCTCCGTGCACGTGCACAAGCGCAGCTTCGATGCGCGCAAGTCCGAGCTGCTGGCGGTCTACATCGTGGACCTGACGCTGGCCGACGAGAGCCAGGAAGCCGCACTGCTGGAGCAGTTCTCCAGCCATGCCCATGTGAACCCCACGCCCGACATGCGCTGGCATGCCGTGGGCCAGGCGCCTGCCGACCTGCAGCGCCGGCCCGTGGTGGTGGGCTTCGGGCCCTGCGGCATCTTTGCGGCCCTGGTGCTGGCGCAGATGGGCTTCAGGCCCATCGTGATCGAGCGCGGCCGCTCAGTGCGCGAGCGCACCCAGGACACCTGGGGCCTGTGGCGCAAGCGCGAGCTGGTGCCCGAGTCCAATGTGCAGTTCGGCGAAGGCGGCGCAGGCACCTTCTCCGACGGCAAGCTCTACAGCCAGATCAAGGACCCGCGCCACCTGGGCCGCAAGGTGATGCAGGAGTTCGTCACCCACGGCGCACCGCCCGAGATCCTCTATGCCGCGCATCCGCACATCGGCACCTTCAAGCTGGTGAAGGTGGTCGAGGGCATCCGCGAGGAAATCATCCGCCTGGGCGGCGAGATCCGCTTCGGCCAGCGCGTGTGCGACATGCGCATCGAGGGCGAGGGCGAGGACCGCCATCTCACCGCCCTGGAAGTGCTGGACCAGGACAGCGGCGAGCGCCAGTGGCTGGAGACCGACCATGCCGTGATGGCCCTGGGCCACAGCTCGCGCGACACCTTCGCCATGTTCTACGAGCGCGGCGTGCACATGGAGGCCAAGCCGTTCTCGGTGGGCTTTCGCATCGAGCATCCGCAGGGCCTGATCGACCGGGCGCGCTGGGGCAGGCATGCCGGCCACCCGCTGCTGGGCGCGGCCGACTACAAGCTGGTGCACCACGCCAGCAACGGGCGTGCGGTCTACAGCTTTTGCATGTGCCCGGGCGGCACCGTGGTGGCGGCCACCAGCGAGCCCGAGCGCGTGGTCACCAACGGCATGAGCCAGTACTCGCGCGCCGAGCGCAATGCCAACGCGGGCATGGTCTGCGCCATCGACCCCTCCGACTATCCGCGCGATGCCAAGAGCTTTGCCTGGGCCTTCGACGGCAAGACCCATGGCGTGGAAGACCTCAAGGACGGCGAGCTGCACCCGCTGTCGGGCATCGTGCTGCAGCGCCAGCTGGAGACCAAGGCCTACCTGCTGGGGGGACGCAACTACAACGCGCCGGGCCAGCTGGTGGGCGACTTCATCGCGGGCAAGGAATCGGCCGCGCTGGGCGAGGTCGAGCCGTCCTACCAGCCCGGCATCACGCTGACCAACCTGCACCACGTGCTGCCGGCCTACGCCATCGAGGCCATGCGCGAGGCCCTGCCCGCCTTCGGCAAGAAGATCCGTGGCTACGACATGCACGACGCCGTGCTCACCGGCGTGGAAACGCGCACTTCCTCGCCCGTGAAGATCGAGCGCGGCGCGGACTTCCACAGCCTGAACACGCGCGGCCTGTACCCGGCCGGCGAAGGCGCCAGCTACGCGGGCGGCATCCTGTCGGCCGGCGTGGACGGCGTCAAGGTGGGCGAGGCCGTGGCCTGCGCCATCCTCGGGCTGCCCCTGCCCTCGTCGGGCGCACGCGGCTCCGGTGGCGCAGCATGACACCGCGTCCGCACCGTTTCGCCGCCCCCTCGCGCACCCAGCTGCTGGCCGCCATTGCGGCCATGGGCGTGGTGGTGCTGTCGTCCAACATCCTGGTGCAGTACGCCATCAACGACTGGCTGACCTGGGGTGCCATCACCTATCCGTTCGCCTTCCTGGTGAGCGAGCTGGTCAACCGCAGCTTCGGCCCGCAGCAGGCCCGGCGCGTGGCCTGGGTGGGCTTTGCCGTGGCCGTGGCCGCCTCGCTGGTGCTGGCGCCGCCGCGCATCGCGCTGGCCTCGGGCGCGGCCTTCATCGCCTCGCAGTGGCTGGACATCGGCGTGTTCCACCGCCTGCGTGCGGGCCGCTGGTGGCGTGCACCCCTGGTGGCCACGCTGCTGGCCGCCTGCCTGGACACCTTCCTGTTCTGGAGCATCGCCTTCGCAGGCGCCGCCGAGCCCTGGGTGACCTGGGCCCTGGGCGACCTGGGCGTCAAGCTGGTGCTGGGCGTGGCGCTGCTGCTGCCCTTCCGGCTCGCCATCGCCCGGTGGTGGAAAGGCCCATCGGCAATCGCTAGCGCCAAATAAAGCCGACGCGATTCGCACGGACTCGATCTCAAGCCAGGGGCACCGAGCAAGGGCCTGCGCCGACCGCCCCGCCCCGCAGCGAGGGTGCCGTCCCTCTCCCGCGTAGCGAGAGAGGGGGCGCCGTGCAACGGGAAGCGGCGTCCGCCGCTCAGGGGGAGTCCAATAACTATGGGTTGCGCTGCAGATAGTCCACGGCCAGCGCGGCCAGTGAACGCGCGCCCGTGGGCAGTTGCTTCTCGTCGATGTCGAACAGCGGCGAGTGGTTGGACGGCGCCTTGGCAAAGTCCTGGCCTGCCGGCGGCGCGCCCAGGAAGTAGAAGAAGCCCGGAACCACCTTCTGGAATTCCGAGAAATCCTCGGAGCCGCTGACCTTGGGAATCACCATGGCCTTGCCGCCCATGGCCAGCTTGAGCGCGGGCAGCGAGGCCTCGGTCAGTGCGGCGGGGTTGGTGGTCACCGGATAGGCCACGGGGCCGAAACGCACCCTGGCCTTGGCGCCGCTGGAGGCCGCGATCTGCTCGGCCGTGGCGGTGATGCGCTTGTGTGCCTCCTGGCGCATGTCCTCGTCGAAGGTGCGAAGCGTGCCCTGCATCTCCACATTGTCGGGAATGATGTTGTAGCGCGTGCCGCCCTGGATGGAGCCAATGGTCAGCACGGCCGGCTCCAGGCTGATGTTGAGCTGGCGGCTGACCACGGTCTGCAGGCCCAGCACCACCTGGCTGGCCGCGACGATGGGATCGACCGCATTCCACGGCGACGAGCCATGGCCGCCCCGGCCCTCGACCTGGATGCTCAGGCTGTCCGAGCCCGCCATCAGCGGCCCGCTGCGATAGCCCACCATGCCCGAGGGCAGGTTGGCCGTGATGTGCAGGCCGTAGATGGCCTGCACATCCTTGAGCACGCCGGCCTCCACCATGGCCTTGGCGCCGAAGCTGGGCACATGGCCGTGGGCATCGGCCTCCACCGGGGCGCCTTCCTCGGCGGGCTGGAAGATGAACTTCACCGTGCCGGGCAGCTTTGCGCGCATGCCGGCCAGCGCCTCGGCCGCGCCCATGAGCATGGCCACGTGGGCATCATGCCCGCAGGCATGCATGACCGGCACCTCCTTGCCCATGTACTGGGCATTGGCCTTGGAGGCGAAGGGCAGGCCGGTCTTCTCGGCTACAGGCAGCGCATCCATGTCGGCACGCAGCGCCACGGTCTTGCCGGGCTGGCCGCCGCGCAGCACGCCCACCACGCCCGTGCCGCCCACGCCAGTCTGCACCTCCATGCCCAGGCGGCGCAGGTGATCGGCCACCAGCTTGGCCGTGCGCTCTTCCTGGCCCGACAGTTCGGGGTGCTGGTGGATGTCGCGGCGCCACTCCACCATCTTGGGCGCCAGCGGCTGGATGGCGGTATCCAGGGCCGCCAGGCCCTGTGCATCGAGCCCCTGGGCGCTGGCCGCCAGTGGCAGGCCGCAGGCCAGCAGCCCGGCCAGGGCGATGGAGCGCAAGCCTGTGCGCGGGAGGGAGGAGGGCCTTGTCTCGGCGCTGGTGTGGAGCATCTTCGTGGTCCTGGAAAGTGGCACAAGCAGCCATGCTAAAAGTGAAGCACGTATGACGGACACGTCAAAATCGCCATTCGAGGAGCCAGAACCGCCATGCCCCGTGCCTTCGTCATCGAGCTGCCCTGCCTGGAGCACAGCGCCATCGGCCATGCCGCGCACCTGGTGGAGATGCTGCGCAGCGCCAACCTGGTCGCCAGCCTGCGCCTGGGCCGGCGCGCAACGCGCTTTGGCTGGCGCTGGGTCGATGGCCAGGGCCGGACCCTGCCCGCCATGCCGCACGCGGACGAAGGCGCAGCAGCCGAAGGCCCGGCGCATGCCCTCTTCGTGAGCGCGCTGCACTGCCCCGACATTCCCTCCATCCGCGACATCGTCGCCGCGCATCCGGCCCTCGTTCGGCGCATCACCACGGCCTTCGACCAGGGCCTGGCCGTATGCACGCTGGACAGCGCCGCCTGGTTTGCGGCAGCCGGGGGCCGCTGCCAGCGCCGGCGCGTGGCCCTGCCCTGGTATTTCATGGGCGGCTTCGGCCTGGATTTCCCGGGCATCGAACTGGCCGAGGGACAGCCCTTCGTGGACGACAGGCCCTGGCTCAGCGCCTCCCACCCCGAGGCCCTGGCGCCCATGGCCATCGCGCTCACGCGCCATGCCTTCGGCGACGACCTCGCCGCAGCGCTGGCCGCCGTGCTGCAGCCCGATGCACAACGCGAACGCGCCACCCGCGCCGCCCTGCAGGACCGCCGCATACCCGCCACGCGCAACAGCGTGCTGGCCCATGCCATCGCCTGGCTGGAGGCGCGCGTGGAGCAGCCCTATGACCTGCAGGCGCTCGCGCACGCGGCATCCACCAGCCCGCGCACCCTGCTGCGCCACTTCCAGCAGGAACTGGGCCACAGCCCGCTGGACCACCTGCACCGCCTGCGCTGCGCGCGGGCCCGGGTGCTGCTGGAGATCACGCTGGAGAGCGTGCCGTCCGTGGCGCTGGCTTGCGGGTATGGGGATGCCTCGGCGTTTCGGCGGGTGTTCTTGCGGTATGTGGGTATGGCGCCTGCGGCCTATCGGGAAAGGCATGCGTTGAGGGCGCCCAGGAGGCGGTGGAGGGTCGAACCCATGACCGGGATGACTGCAGGCACGGAGGCTTCACCACCCCTTCTCCAGGGACGTTGAACAACGACTCCAGCATTGCGTCGATGCCTTGCGCCTACCAGATCTCCTCTGTCAGGAGACGTCTATGCCTGCTGCGATGGCCACTGGCGAGCCGCATGCAGAACGCGCAGCACGCGCAGCACGCGCACGCTGTCTGCGATCACGTCATAGACCAGGATGTAGTTGGGATGCACCACCAGTTCGCGCGTGCCGGCAACGCGCCCGACTCGACCCAGCAGGGGATGGTCGATCAGGCACCCTGCAATCTCGGAAAACCGCTCGTCAAGGGCCAGCGCGGCGGATGGATTGTCATGGGCGACATAGGCGCGGATTTCCCGCCTGTCGGCTGCTGCTGGACGCGTCCACACCAGCTTCACGATGCGGCAATCCTGCGCCGCATCTCGGTCCGCCACACCTGGGCCTCTGCTTCCACTTCATCGGCGGACAGCACCTCGCCCGCGTTGGCCGCGTCGATGCCGGCTTGCACCTGTTCGCGCAACCATCTGTCATGTGCTGCGGCCTGTTCCTGCTGTTGCACGAATGAACGCATGAAATCACGCAGCAACTGCGCGCCCGTGCGGTCGCATGCCTTGGCCGCGATCGCAAAGTCGCTTTTCAAGGCCTCATCGACCCGGAATGTGAAAGTTGCCTCGCTCATGGTGTGGCCTCCTATGTGTTACAGGGCACATACAAGGTAGCACATGAAGCAAGGCCACACCAATGCATCGACATGGCACTGCGCGCATGGGTGTGGATGCCTGTCGTTCGGCGAGAACAACTACCCGTGCACCACGCCCGACACAGGCCCAGGGCAAGACACGCGCATCTGAACGAGATCGCGTTCAGCCCTCCTTCATCAACCGGGCGGGCCAGCGGCCGTCACCGATCAGTTCGGCCGTGATGGCCCTGAGCAGATTGCATACACTTGACTGCGCCATGCTGGGGCCATCGGTGCAGCGGCGAGCGATGTAGACGGGGCGCGATATGGCAGGGTCGGTGATCTCGGCAGCTGACAGCTTGCCGCTCCTGATCTCCTGAAACACCGATGCATAGGACAACAGGCTGCAGCCGACGCCATCCGCCACGAGGTCGATGATTTGGTGGATGGCATTCACCTGCGCCACCGGCACCCACTGCAAGCGGTGTACGGAAGACAGCTTGTCCAGCAGGATGCGCAGCCCATGCTCCGGTGCCGGCAGGATCAGCGGATAGTGCGCCAACGAGGCAAGGCGCACCTGGGAAAGCTTCTTGCCCTTCGCAGCCAGTTGGCCCGGCGGGGCAATCAGCACAAGGGTCTCTTCGGCCAGCAGCTCGTAGACCACGCCGCTGCTGCCATGTTTCTGGAAAGTGATGCCTATGTCGATCTGCCCTTGCAGCAACTGCTGGGGGATGTAGCCGGTGCTCAGTTCCGTCACCTGCAGCCGCACCTGCGGCCACCGGGCGAGCGTGCCCTTCACCAAGGGAACCGTCAGCAGCTTGGCCATCGATTGAGGCAGCCCCACGTTCAGCGGACCGCCAGGCACCGTTTCCATGCGCCGTACATCGTCCAGCGCATGGGCCAACTGGGCCAGCAGCGCGCGCGCATGCTGCTCCAGCCGCAGCCCCGCCTCCGTTGGCTTCACGCCCTGTGCGCTGCGCTCGAACAGCTGCAGTCCCAGGTCCTCCTCCAGCCCTTTGATGTGCATGCTCATGGCAGGCTGGGCAATGTACACGGTCTGGGCCGCCTTCGAGATCGAGCCGGCCGCGCATACCGCCAGAAAGCATTGCAGGTTTCGCAGGTCTATGGACATGTGGACGCGGCCACGCCGCCAAGGTGTACGGCCACGCAGACATCGATGGGCTCACACTGCATGGCCATAATCAATATTGATACCCATCATCAAAATCTCATCTTTGACGGTTATATCAGTTCTGACCACATTGGAGTCTCGCCAACGATCCGACAGGAGACATCAGAATGACACTGAACCGCCGATCCGCGTTGACGGGCATGGGCCTGGCTCTATGGGGGACAGGTCCGCACATGCTGGCCCACGCCAGCACGGACAAAGCTCTGCGCATCGTCGTGCCCTTCGCCCCCGGCGGCCCGGGCGATTTCTCGGCCCGGCTCGCGGCCGTCCATCTGGCCAAGGAACTGGACCAGAACGTGATCGTGGAAAACAAGCCTGGCGCGGGCGGCAATATCGGCACCCAACTGGTAGCGGATGCCCCGGCCGACGGCGGCACCGTGCTGCTCAATACCGTGGGCATGCAGGCCATCAATCCATTGCTGACCCCGCAGCTGCGCTTCAGCCCCACACGAGATTTCCTGACCCTTGGCATCGTCAGCGTCGTGCCCAACGTTCTGGTGGTGCATCCGAACAAGCTCGAGGTAGACACGTTGGCCGATCTGGTCGATCTGGCCAGGCGCAAACCCGGCCAACTGAGCTATGCCACCTTTGGCTCGGGCAGTTCGCCGCACATCTATGCGGCGCTGTTGCTCAAAAACGCAGGCATCGAGGCCGTGGGCGTGCCCTACAAAGGCAGCGCGCCGGCCAGCGCCGACGTGATGGCGGGGAATGTGGACTTTCTGTTCGACAGCATGACCACCTCGCTCGGCGCCATCCAGGGCAAGCGCCTCAAAGGCCTGGCCATCACGTCGGCGGGCCGGTCCCCGCAGCTGCCGGCCATCCCGACCCTGCAGGAATCCGGCTACCCGGCGGTCAACTTGCGGTTCTGGCTGTCGTTGCAGATCCATGCCAAGACCCCCATGCCGGTGGTGGACAGGCTGCGCGCCGCCGTCTACCGCAGCATTACCAGCCCCGAGTACCTGGCCTCGCTCACCGCGCGTGGCGCCGAGGGGCTGGCGATTGCGCCGGACCAGGTGCATGACTTCGTGCTCAAGGATACGGAGCACTGGGCCTCGCTCGGCCGACAGATCGATATCCGCCCGATCTGACCTTCGTTGCCTCTGGATCGAACGCAAACTGTTGGAGCATGAAATGCAGCCGTTGAAAGGCATGAAGGTCGTAGACCTGAGCAAGGTACTGGCAGGCCCCTTGTGCGGGCAATACCTGGGCAATCTGGGTGCCGAGGTCATCAAGGTGGAGCCGATCGGCGTAGGCGACGATACCCGGCATTGGCTGCCACAGCGCGAAGGACAGTCCGCGACGTTTCTTGCGGTCAATCACAACAAGCAAAGCCTGGCCGTGGACCTCAAGAGCCCGCAAGGCCAAGCCGTTGTTCACCGCCTGGTGGCCGAGGCCGACATCGCGCTGCAGGGCTTTGGCGCCGGCACGGCCGAGAAACTCGGCGTCGACCACGCCACGCTCCACGCGCTCAATCCGCGCCTGATCTACTGTGATATCTCAGGCTACGGCCGCGATGGCCCGCTGGGCCAGGAGTCCGGCTACGACGTGATGCTGCAGGCCTTCTGCGGCATGGTCGCGGTGATGGGCGATCCTGGTGGCCCCATGGTGCGCGCCACCTTCTCTCCAGTGGACCTGGGCACCGGCATGATGGCCTTTGGCGGCGTGCTGGCTGCGGTAGTAGAGCGCATGCGGACCGGACAAGGGGTTCTGGTGGAGGTCTCGTTGCTGGACACGGCCATGGGCTTCATGGGCTACCTGGCACAGAACTACTGGTGCAGCGGCAAGCTGCCGCAGCGCATGGGCACCGCCCATCCAGCCATGGCACCGTACCAGGTCTTCGAGGCCAGTGACGGGCCGGTGATGATCGGCGTGGGCAATGACAGCCAGTGGCAGCGCTTTTGTCCCGTGGCGGGTCTGGAGCCCTGGCAGGAAGACGTCCGCTTCGCCACCAATGCCGCGCGCGTCGCCCATTTTTCCGAAACCGTGGCCTTGGTACAGCAGCAAATCGGACGGCAATCCGTCACCCACTGGGTACAGCGGCTGCAGGCCGTCGGGGTGCCCTGCTCCCCCATCCAGACCTTGGCGCAGGCGTTGGAGCACCCCCAGCTGAAGCAACGCCAGGTGATCGGCGAAAGCGTCCACCCCACGCTGGGGCCCCTGCCCAGCGTGAATCTGCCGATCACCTTCAACCATGCGCCACGTGGCCCAGCAGCGGCGCCGCCGCTGCTGGGCCAGCATACCCGGCAGATCTTGCGCGGTGCGCGCTATGGCGACACCGAGATCGATGCGCTGCTGGCGAACCGCATCGTAGCCACGACCGAATGAAAACCTCTGCGCCATGAAGCACACCGTCACCTACACCGTCCACAACGCCGTCGCCGAGATCGTGCTGAACAGCCCGCCAGTGAACGCCATCACCGAAGCCATGATGGATCAGTTGCTGCAGCACATGGACCGCGCCGCGCGGGATGCGACCGTCAAGGCCGTCATCCTGGGCAGCGCCGTCCCCGGTCGGTTCTGCGCCGGCCTGCACCTGAACGAGATGGGCGCCGCCAGCTTCGAGCACAAGCTCTGCCTGGTCGACAAGCTGTACACCGGCCTCTTCGATGCCCAGACCCGGCTGGGCAAACCCTGCATCGCGGCGGTCGGTGGCACGGCGCGCGGCGGCGGCATGACGCTGGCCGTCTCGTGCGACATGCTGATTGCCAGCGATAGCGCCACCTTCGGCTACCCCGAGATCGATGTGGGCGTCACCCCCGCCATCCACTACACCCACCTGCCGCGCATCATCGGCAAGCACCGTGCATTCGAGCTGCTGTTCACCGGCCGCAGCTTTACCGCAGCCGAGGCCTTGCAGCTGGGCCTCGTCAACGAGCTAGCACCCGAGGCCCTGGTGCTGGAACGCGCGCGGGCCGTGGCCCGCCTGCTCGGAGCCAAGTCACCGCTGGTCATGAGGCTCGGACGCCAGGCCTTCTACAAGGCACTGGACGTGGAGTACCGCCGCGGCGTGGCGTCGGCCGTTGAGCATTTCGGCAATGTCGCCGCCACCGCCGACGCCCGCGAGGGCATGGCCGCCTTCATGGCCAAACGCCCACCGGCCTGGCCCTCCGGCAATCCCTGAGGCAGACATGGCCGACCCTGCCCCCCCTAGACACATTACTTCTGGATGGCCGCCTCCATGATCGCGCCAGCTTCACCTGTGGACACCCGGAACTGGACAACTATCTCCCGCAGCGTGCCGGGCAGCCCCAGCGCGACGACATTGCCACCACCCATGTCCTGATTGACGATGCGCAGCTGCAGCGCTTTTACGAGGCGTATGGATTCAGGGCTTGTGTCGGTGGAGACCGGGCCATGTATCCCGGGCTGGGGAGGCCGGGTTAGCACCCCAGGGTCTGCTTCATTTCCTGCGGGGGTTGCTTTTCGAGGCTGGATTCGGCACGGCAGGGACCCAGAAAACAGCCCCGAGAACAGGAAAAGCCTAATCCACCGTCACCTTGGCCTCCCGAATCACCCTCCCCCACTTCTCCGTCTCGGCAGCGATGAACCGATCGCATTCCTCAGGCGTGGACCCCTCCGCAAACGTCCCCATCACCTGCTCCAGCCGCTGCGACACCTCGGCACTGCGGATGATGCGCGACACTTCGGCGGACATGCGCTGCACGATCTCGCGCGGCACGCCGGCCGGCGCGATCATGGCCGCCCAGGTGCTGCCCAGCAGGCCGTCGTAGCCCTGCTCCACGAAGGTAGGCACGTCGGGCAGCGCGGCCAGGCGCTTGTCGCTGGCCACGCCGATGAGGCGGATGCGGCCGGCCTTGGCGGGCTGGATGAGGTTGGGCGGCGGGTCCAGGAACAGCGGGATCTGGCCGCCCATGAGGTCGGCCAGCGCGGGCGCGGCGCCCTTGTAGGGCACGTGGACCATGTCCGTCTTGGTGAGCAGCTTCATCAGCTCGGTGGTCAGGTGGGCGCTGGAGCCGCTGCCCGAGGAGCCGAAGCCCACCTTGCCGGGATTGGCCTTGGCATAGGCGATCAGCTCGGGCGTGGTCTTGAAGGGCGCGTTCATGGCCACGGCAGCGACCAGGGGCGAGACGCCCATGAGCGAGACGCCGACCAGGTCCTTCTTCGGGTTGTAGGGCAGCTTGGGATAGAGCGTGGTGTTGGCCGCATAGGCCGCGATGACCACGCCGAAGGTGTGCCCGTCCGGCGCGGCCTTGGCGACCTGGTCCACGCCGATGATGCTGTTGGCGCCGGGCTTGTTCTCCACGATGACGGGCTGGCCCAGGGCCTTTTGCAGGCCGACCTGCAGCAGGCGCGCCATCTGGTCGGTGAAGCCGCCTGCCGTGTACGGAACGATGATGCGGATGGGCTTGGAAGGCCAGGGACTCTGGGCCCAGGCCGAGGGGGCCAGCACGGTGTTGGCTGCTGCAGCGGCGGCGGCGGCGGCGGTCGATTGCAAAAAGCCGCGGCGGGAAGTCGAAGGCATGGTGTCTCTGGATTCTTCTCAGTTGAAAAATGGCCCCCACGCTACCCTTGCTGCGCAAGGTCCGCTGCCCCCCAAGGGGGCCGCTTTTCATCTTGGGGCGGCCCGGCGATGAAAAAACGCCCCCACGCTACCCTTGCTGCGCAAGGTCCGCTGCCCCCCAAGGGGGCCGCTTTTCATCTTGGGGCGGCCCGGCGATGAAAAAACGCCACGCAACAGCGCAGCGTCGGATGGAAAACAAGGCTCAATACCCCCGCGCCACATCCACAAGGTTGAGCAGCGGCTCGCCCGCGCGCAGGCGGCGCAGGTTCTCCAGGCACTGGCGGGCCACGGTGTCGGCCGAGGCCTGGGCCGCGATGTGCGGCGTGACAAAGGCCTTGGGATGGCCCCAGACCCTGTTGCCAGGCTGGGGCGGTTCGTCGCGCAGCACGTCCAGCGCGGCGCCGGCCAGGTGGTCTTCGTCGAGCAGGGCCAGCAGGTCGTCTTCCACCACCTGTTCGCCGCGCCCCACGTTGATGAAGTAGGCGCCGCGCGGCAGCAGGGACAGGGTGCGGCGGTCCAGCAGGTCGCGCGTCTCGGGCGTGAGCGGCAAGGCGCAGACCAGGATGTCGCTGGTGGACAGCAGTTGCTTCAGACCTTCGGCACCGCTGTGCGTGGCCAGGCCTGCAATGCTCTTGGCGCTGCGGCTCCAGCCTGCGACGGGGTAGCCGATGGCCTGCATGGCGCCAGCCACGAAGCGGCCGACCTCGCCCAGGCCCAGGATGCCCACGCGGCAGTCGGCGCTGGCGCGCACGGGGCGGCGCAGCCAGTCGCCGGCCTGCTGCTGGCGCGCGAACAGGTCCAGCTCGCGCGTGTGGCGCAGCGCGGTGCCCACCACGTACTGGGCGATCTCCACATGCTGCTGCGGATCGACCGTGCGCGCCACGGGCAGGCCGGCCGGCAGGTCAGGCACGGCCAGCAGCTTGTCCACGCCCGCGCTGGGCGCGCACAGCAGCTTCAGGCCCGGATAGGCCGGCAGCACGCCCGGCTTGAGGCTCCAGGCGAGCATGGCCTCGACCGCATCGGCCGGCGCCTCTTCACGGTGGCCCCAGACCTGCACGCCGGGCGCCAGCGCGCGCAGAGAATCGACGATGGGCGCGCCCATGCTCGGATGGATGTTGACCAGAATTCCCATTGATTTCTCCATGAATCTGAGCACTGTTCGCTGCCTGCGAAACAGCAACAGCCCAAGCGCGGGACACCAAGCAAGGGCCTATGCCGGCCGCGCCGCCCCGCCGAGAGGGTGTCGTCTCCCTCCCTCGCGCAGCGAGTAGAGAGGCGCCGTGCAACGGGGGAAGGCGTGCAGCGACTCAGGGAGTGCTATTGCTTGTAAGAAGGATCGATTCGATCAAGACGGCGCAGCAGGCCGGGCCAGGCCAGGCCTGCGCCCTTGCCCTTGGTGACCTGGCGCGACTGGTTGACCGCATCGGCAATGATGTCCTGCGGGATGCGCGTGAGCTCGCCGCCGCCCGACTGCGCCAGGATCTGGATGCGGCAGGCCGACTCCAGCGTGTACATGGCCAGCACGGCCTCGGCCACGTTGCGGCCGCAGGTCAGCAGGCCGTGGTTGCGCAGGATGAGGAAGTTGCTGGCGCCCAGGTCATCGACCAGGCGCGGCTTCTCGTCGTCGCGCAGGGCCACGCCTTCGTAGTCGTGGTAGGCCAGGCGCGCCAGCGGGAAGATGGACTGCTGCGAGATGGGCAGCAGCCCCTCCTTCTGCGCCGAGACGGCCACGCCATAGCGCGTGTGCGTGTGCAGCACGCACTGCACCTCGGGGCGGCCGTCGTGGATGGCGCTGTGGATGACGAAGCCGGCCGGGTTGACGTCGTACTCGGTCTCCATCAGCGGCCGGCCCTCGTGGTCCACCTTGACCAGGCTGGACGCGGTGATCTCGTCGAACAGCATGCCGTAGGGGTTGATCAGGAACTGGTCGGGCTGGCCCGGCACGCGCGCCGAGATGTGGGTGAAGATCAGGTCGTCCCAGCCGAAGTGGGCGACCAGCCGGTAGGCGGCGGCCAGCTCGATGCGGGTCTGCCATTCCTCGGCCGTCACCTGGCGGCGGACCTCGGACATCGTGGTGTCGTTGCTCATGGGGTGTACCTCTTGGTGGACATCGTTTGGAGAAAGCATCCGCCGGTTCAGCGCCCCGTCGCGTACTGGTCGCGCAGCTCGCGCTTGAGCACCTTGCCGATGGCGCTGCGCGGCAGCTCGGCAATGAAGCGCAGGTCCGCCAGGCGCTGGGTCTTGCCGGCCCGCTGGTTGTACCAGCCCATGATGTCTTCGGGCAGGGCCGGCTGCCCCGCGCGCGACACCACATAGGCCACGGGCGTCTCGCCCCATTGCTCGGACGGCACGCCGACCACGGCCACGTCGTCCACTGCCGGGTGGGCGCGCAGCTGGGTTTCCAGGTCGCTGGGGTAGATGTTGAAGCCGCCGCTGATGATCATGTCCTTGCGGCGGTCGAACAGGGTGAGGAATCCATCGGCATCGAAGCGGCCCACGTCGCCCGTGCGGATGAAGCGCTTGCCCGTGGGGTCGAACCATTCGGCCTCGCGCGTCTTGGCGGGCTGGCCGTGGTAGCCGGTCATCATGCTGGCCGAATGGCCCACGACCTCGCCATCCTCGCCCGGGGCGACCTCGCGGCCGTCCTCGTCGATGAGGCGGATGTCATGGCCCTCGGCGGGCTTGCCCACGGTGTGCAGCTTGTCCTGGTGCAGATGGGCTTCGAGGATGCAGGTGCCGCCGCCTTCGGTCATGCCGTAGAACTCGGTCAGGCTGCCGGGCCAGCGCGCCACCACGTCGGCCTTGAGCTCGGCCCGGAACGGCGCGCTGGTGCAGAACTTGGCGCGGAAGCTGGACAGGTCATGCTCGCCGAACTGCGGCAGCGCCATGATGCGCTGGTACTGCACGGGCACCAGCATGGTGTGGGTGACGCGGTGCTGCTGGGCCAGCTGCAGGTAGCGGGCCGCGTCGAATTTGGGCATCAGCACCACGCAGCCGCCGCTGCCCAGCGTGGGGAAGAACACCACCAGCGTGGTGTTGGAGTACAGCGGCGTGGCCAGCAGCGTCGTGCCCTCGGGGCCGTAGCCGTAGACACTGCCCCGGTTGATGTGGGCCCAGCGCATGCCGTGCGACTGCACGATGCCCTTCGGAACCCCCGTGGTGCCCGAGGAATAGATGATGTTGAACGGCGCGGCCGGCTCCACGCTCACGGGCGCGGGCTGCGCGCCTTCGGGCGCCAGCCAGTCGTCAAAGGCCCGGCCGGGCGCGGCGCCGTCCAGCGAGATGCATTGCAGGGCGCTGTCTACTGGCACCAGGTCCTGGGCCGCCTTGTCGAGGAACAGGTGGCGCGCCTGGGCATCGCGCAGCATGGAGGCCAGGCTGTCGGCCGTGGAGGACGGCGCCAGCGGCGCAACCACCACGCCCGCGCGCAAGGCGCCCAGGAACAGCGCGGCATAGCGCACCGAGTTCAACGCGCAGATGGCGATGGCCTGGCCAGGCTGCACGCCGTCGCGCTGCAGCGCGGCAGCCACGCGGTCCATGAGGGCGTCAAGCTGCGCATAGCTCAGGGTCTGCTGGTCGTCGCGCAGGGCGGCATGGGCCGGCTGCTGGCGCGCGTGGCTGCGGATCAGCTCGGCCAGCGTGGTGAAGGGCGCATCGGGCGAAGGCAGGGAGACAGTCATGAGGGACTCCGTTTCACGAATTCACGAATCTCAAGCGGACTGCGCCCGCCAGCCCCCTGGCCCTGCGGGCGCATTGGAGGAGGGGCCTACTTGGCGGCCAGGCCCAGGCGGTCGATCAGGACCTTGTCCTTGGCATAGGCCTCGCGCACCCACTGCGCATAGTCGGCGCCGGAGCGGTACCAGGCGTCCTGGTTCAGCTGCTTGAGCACCTCGATGTGGCGCGGGTCATCCATGGCCTTCTTGAAGGCGTCGTGCAGCTTGCGCACCACGGCCGGGTCCATGCCCTTGGGGCCGGCCAGTCCGTAGGGCGAGGTGGAGACCACGCCATAGCCCAGCTCCTTGGCCGTGGGCACGTCGGGCCAGCGCTGGGTGCGCTTTTCGCCGAAGGTCATGAGCAGGCGCATCTGGCCGCCATCCACATAGGTGTCCCAGCCCGAGGCATCGCTTTGCGCGGCCACGTGGCCGCCCAGCAGGGCCTGCTGCAGGTCGGCGTTGCCCTTGAAGGGCACGTGGTTGAGCGTGACCTTGGCGTTCTCGGCCAGCTCCTCCATCAGCAGGTGGGGCGAGGAGCCTATGCCGGTGGAGCCGTACTCGATCTTGCCGGGGCTCTTGCGCGCGGCGGCAATGTATTCGTTGAAGCTCTTGTAGGGCGAGTCCGAGCGCACCGTGAAGCCGAAGGTGTAGCCCGAGACGCCGATGATGTAGGTGAAGTCCGTGAGCGGATTCCAGGCCGTCTTCTGCATGTGCGCCATGCGCAGCATGGACATGGGGAACTGGGTGATGGTGTAGCCATCGGGCTTGGCCGTGCGGGACATGTTGCCCGGGCCCAGCGTGCCGCCCGCGCCGGGCTTGTTCTCCACGATGATGGTCTGGCCCAGCTGCTTGCCCGCGATGTCGGCCAGGGTGCGCATGTGGCGGTCGGTGGAGCCGCCTGCGGGGAAAGGCACGATCAGCGTGATCGGGCGCGTGGGAAAGTCGCTGGCCTGGGCCCATGCCGGTGCACTCGCGCCCGTGGTGGCCACAAAGACAACAGCCGCAAGCGCAAGGCTGCGGCGGCCAATGGAAATCTGCATATCTGTCTCCTGCATCTCTGAACCAGGTGGGGCCGGGGCACATGCCTTGTGTGCCGCTCTGGCCAGGGCCCGGATACTTCACCCGGGCCCGTTGGCACCGCCTCCCGGTGCGGCGCCTTGCATTCTTACAGCGACTGCACCAGCTCGGGCACGGCCTGGAACAGGTCGGCCTCCAGGCCGTAGTCGGCCACCGAGAAGATAGGCGCCTCGGGGTCCTTGTTGATCGCCACGATCACCTTGGAGTCCTTCATGCCGGCCAAGTGCTGGATGGCGCCGGAAATACCGGCCGCAATGTACAGCTGGGGCGCGACGATCTTGCCGGTCTGGCCCACCTGCAGGTCATTGGGCGCATAGCCTGCGTCCACCGCTGCGCGCGATGCGCCGATGGCGGCGCCCAGCTTGTCGGCCAGAGGGGTCATGACTTCGTTGAACTTCTCGCTGCTGCCCAGCGCGCGACCACCGGAGACGATGATCTTGGCGGCCGTCAGTTCCGGGCGGTCGTTCTTGGTGACCTCGCGGCCCACGAAGCTGCTCTTGCCGTTGTCGCCGGCGGCGGCCAGCTGCTCCACCTGGGCGCTGCCGCCCGTGGTGGCTGCCGCATCAAAGCCCGTGCCGCGCACGGTGATGACCTTGATCTTGTCGCTGCTTTGCACCGTGGCAATGGCGTTGCCCGCGTAGATGGGGCGCTCGAAGGTGTCGGCGCTGTCCACCTTGGTGATGTCGCTGATCTGGGCCACGTCCAGCTTGGCGGCCACGCGCGGCGCGGCGTTCTTGCCGCTGGCGGTGGCGGGGAACAGGATGTGGCTGTAGTTGGCAGCAATCGCCAGCACTTGCGCCGCGATGTTCTCGGCCAGGCCGTCCTTCAGGCTGGCACCGTCGGCGTGGATGACCTTGGACACGCCGGCGATCTGGGCCGCAGCCTGCGCAGCGGCGCCGGCATTCTCACCCGCCACCAGCACATGCACGTCGCCGCCGCAGGCCAGGGCCGCAGTGACGGTGTTGAGCGTGGCGCTCTTGATGGAAGCGTTGTCGTGTTCTGCAATAACGAGGGATGTCATGTCTGCGAATTCCTTTAGATGACCTTGGCTTCGTTCTTGAGCTTGCTGACCAGGGTCGCCACATCGGGCACCTTCACGCCAGCGCCGCGCTTGGCGGGCTCGGCCACCTTGAGCGTCTTCAGGCGCGGGGCCACATCGACGCCCAGCTCTTCAGGCTTGACCGTGTCCAGCTGCTTTTTCTTGGCCTTCATGATGTTGGGCAGCGTGACGTAGCGCGGCTCGTTCAGGCGCAGATCGGTGGTGATGACGGCCGGCAGGCTCAGGGCCAGGGTTTCCAGGCCGCCGTCCACTTCACGCGTGACATTCACCTTGTCGCCAGCGACCTCGACCTTGGAGGCGAAGGTGGCTTGCGGCAGGTCGGCCAGGGCCGCCAGCATCTGGCCGGTCTGGTTGGCATCGTCGTCGATGGCCTGCTTGCCCAGGATGATCAGGCCGGGTTGTTCCTTGTCCACCAGGGCCTTGAGCAGCTTGGCCACGGCCAGGGGCTGCAGTTCCTCTGTGGTCTCCACCAGGATGCCGCGGTCGGCACCGATGGCCATGGCCGTGCGCAGGGTTTCCTGGCACTGGGCCACGCCGCAGGAGACGGCGATGACCT
Organism: Delftia sp. UME58; assembly: GCF_014170385.1. Lineage (NCBI taxonomy): Bacteria > Pseudomonadati > Pseudomonadota > Betaproteobacteria > Burkholderiales > Comamonadaceae > Delftia > Delftia sp. UME58. Next base: position 45,244 of record NZ_LZZV01000103.1, on the reverse strand, counting down.
CGGTGGCCACGCCCTTTTCCTTGAGGCGAACGGCTTCTTCGACGGCGATTTCGTCAAAGGGGTTCATGCTCATCTTGACGTTGGCGATGTCCACGCCCGTGCCGTCCGACTTCACGCGGACCTTCACGTTGTAGTCCACGACACGTTTGACGGGTACAAGGATTTTCATGAGAAAGCTCTTTCCTGGTTTTTGAAGTACGACCTACGCAAGAAGGAACAAGGCAAGCGGCTTGCCATGGGGCGCAGCACGTTGTCGCATCCTGTTTGCGTAAGTCCTGTGAAGATGGGCGGTCAGCGGGCCAGGCCGGCCAGCCGCTCGTTGATCAGTGCATGGGCCTGGTCCATGATGCCGGAGATCAGCTGCTGGACCGTGGGCACGTCGTGGATCAGGCCGGCCACCATGCCGCAGGACCAGACGCCCGCGTCCATGTCGCCGTCATGCATGATGCGCGGATAGACGCCGGCCACCTCGGGCGCGATGTCGGCAAAGGTGATGGCCGCGCCCAGCTCGCGCTCCTTTTGCAGCAGGCGCTCGGTGGCCGGGTTGGTCAGCACGCGCTCGGTGTTGCGCAGCGGGCGCATGACAAGGCGCGTGTCCAGCTCGCTGGCCGCGACGATGGCCTGCTTGACGTTGTCGTGCACGGGCGCTTCCTGCGTGGCAATGAAGCGCGTGCCCATGTTGATGCCCTCGGCGCCCAGCGCCAGCGCAGCCACCAGCGAGCGGCCGTCGGCCATGCCGCCCGAGGCGACGAAGGGAATCTTCAGTTCTTCGGCCGCGCGCGGCAGCAGGATGAAATTGGGGATGTCGTCCTCGCCCGGATGGCCGCCGCATTCGAAGCCGTCCACGCTGATGGCGTCGCAGCCGATGGCCTCGGCCTTGAGCGCATGGCGCACCGAGGTGCACTTGTGGATGACCTTGATGCCGGCTTCCTTGAGCGCGGGCAGCCATTTCTGCGGGTTGTTGCCCGCCGTCTCCACGACCTTGACGCCGCCTTCGATGATGGCCTTGACGTAGCCCGGGTAGTCGGGCGGGTTGACCGAGGGCAGGAAGGTCAGGTTGACGCCGAAGGGCTTGTCCGTCATCTCGCGGCAGCGGGCGATCTCGCGCGCCAGCAGTTCGGGCGTGCGCTGGGTCAGGCCCGTGATCAGCCCCAGGCCGCCCGCGTTGGAGACGGCGGCGGCCAGTTCGGCCAGGCCCACATGGTGCATGCCACCCTGGATGATGGGGTGCTCGATGCCAAAGAGTTCGGTGATGCGTGTCTTCATGTCGATGTCACTCCACTGCAATGCCCTTGTCGCGGATCAGCTGGCCCCAGCGCGTGTAGTCCTGCTGGATGCGCTGGCCCAGCTGGGCGGGGTTCTGGTAGGCGGCGATGGCGCCTGCGTTGAGCAGCTTTTCCTGGATGTCCTTGTCGGCCAGGATCTGCTGCACTTCGCTGGCGATGCGGTCCACCACGGCCTTGGGCGTGCCCTTGGGCGCCAGCAGGCCGCCCCAGGAGACGGCGTCGTAGCCCTTGATGCCCTGCTCGGCAATGGTCCTGGTGTCGGGCAGCATGGCCACGCGCTGGGGCGATCCCACGGCGATGGCGCGCAGCTTGCCGGCCTGGATGTGGGGCAGCGCGGCCACGAGGTCGGCATACATGATGGGCACCTGGCCGCCGATGGTGTCGGTGATGGCGGGCACGCCGCCCTTGTAGGGCACGTGCTGCATGTCGAAGCCGGCCATCTGCTTGAGCAGCTCCATGCTCAGGTGGCCGAAGCTGCCTGCGCCCGAGCTGGTGTAGTTGAGCGCGACCTTCTGCGCCTTGGCGTGGGCGATCAGGCTCTTGAGGTCGGTGACATCGGGCAGCAGCGTGGGATTGACCACGATGACGATGGGCAGGTCATAGACCGTGGCCACGGGCGTGAAGTCCTTGACGGTGTCGTAGCCGGCCTTCTTGTACAGGTGCGGCGCCAGCAGCGTGGGCGTGGCCAGCATCATCAGCGTGTAGCCGTCGGCCGGGCTCTTGGCGACCTGCACGGCCGCGATCGAGCCCGAGGCGCCGGGGCGGTTTTCCACCACCACGGTCTGCTTGAGACGCTCGCCCAGCTTCTGGCCCACGATGCGCGATGCCGTGTCGGTGGGGCCGCCCGCCGGGAAGGGCACGACCAGCCGCAGCATCTTGCTGGGCCAGCCGGTCTCGGCCAGGGCGCCGCCGGCCAGGCCGGCCAGCAGCGGGGCTGCGGCCAGGGCCAGAACGCTGCGCCGCGTGGGGCGTGCCGGGGATGCGGGATTGCGCGTGTACATGAAGTCTCCTCTCAAAGCTGTCTCAGCAGTCGTCGGTGGCGGCCCGCTGCCGCGGGCCGGAAAAATCCAGTCATATCAGCTATCCATGGCGCTCGCGCCGCCTGCAGTCCATGAAACCGGCGCAGCCCAACCCCAGGGACACCGAGGAAGGGCCGCCCCGCACCGAGGGTGTCGTCCCCCTTTCAGGGGGAAGGCGCGAAGCGACTCAGGGGGTTCAATCAAGCTTCGCGCCGGCTTCCTCCACCAGCGCCTTCCAGATCGGCATGTCGCGCTGGTAGTTCTCGCGGAAGGCCTGCGGGCTGTTCATCAGCGGCATGAAGCCTGCTCCCACGGTGCGCTCCAGCACCTTGGGGTCCTTGGCGATTTCGCGCAGGTGGCCGTAGAGCTGGTCCACGATCTCCTTGGGCACGCCGGCCGGCGCGCCCATGGCCACCCAGCCGTAGATGGCGTAGGCGTCGTCGGTGACGCCCTGTTCATGGATGGTGGGCAGCTTGGGCAGGATTTCCATGCGCTCCTTGCCGGTGACGCCGATGGCCTTGAGCTTGCCCGAGTCGATGAAGGGCTTGGTGTTGAGCGCGCTGGAAAAGCACATCTGCAGCTGGCCGCCGATCAGCTCCTGGATCATGGGCGCCTCGCCCTTGTAGGCGGCGTGGGTCATGTCGGCGTCCATGGTCTTGCTCATGTAGGCACCGGCCAGGTGGGCATACGAGCCCACGCCCCAGGAGCCGTACGAGAGCTTGCCCTTGTTGGCCTTCACGTAGGCCAGCAGCTCCTTCATGTTGTTGGCCGGCACCGAGGGATGGACCACCAGGGTGACGGGCGCCGCCGCGATCTGGGTGACCAGGGCGATGTCCTTTTGCGGGTTGTAGGGCAGCTTGGTGTAGAGGAACTGGTTGATCAGCATGGAGGTGCTGAGCGAGACCAGCAGGGTGTGGCCGTCGGCGGGCGCCTTGACCACGGCGTCCGTGCCCAGGATGCCGGCCGCACCCGCGCGGTTGTCGATGACCACGGGCTGGCCCACGCGCCTGGCCAGGGCCTCGCCGATGGTGCGCGCAATGATGTCGGTGGCGCCGCCCGCGTTGAAGGGCACGACCACGCGGATGGGCTTGGTGGGCCACGCTGCCGGCTTGCCGGCCTGTGCGAGGGCGCTGGTGGCGCCCGTGGCCAGCAGGCTGGTGCCGCCGATGGCGGCCAGCCCTTGAAGAATGTCGCGGCGTGTGACTTGGTTGCTCATGGCTTTGTCTCCTGGGTGTTGCTGTCTATGGGTGCCGTCTTGGTGCGGCATGCAAACCTGGCGGTTCGGGAGCCGGGCATCAATGGCCCCCGTGGAATCAGTCGCGGGATCGGTCCTCTTATCCCTGTTGCGCAGGCGTCTCGGGCAGGGTCAGCACGCCCTTGGACTGCAGCTGCCGCAGCTGCTCGTCGCTCATGCTCAGCAGCCGGTGCAGCACCTCGCGCGTGCCCTCGCCCAGCGTGGGCGGTGCATGGCGGATGGGCAGGCGCTGGCCGTCCAGGCGGTAGGGCGGCGCGAACACGGGCGTGGTGCCGACCACGGGGTGGGGCATGTCCTGCAGCAGGCCGCCACGGCGCGTGCGCTCGCTGGTCAGGGCCTCGTGCAGGCCGGCCACGCGGCCGCAGGGGATGCCGGCGGCCGTCAGGCGCTCCAGCAGCAGATCGCGCGGGAAGGAGCGGATCAGTTCCTTGAGCATGGGGCCCAGTTCCAGGCGGTTCCTGGCGCGGTTGACGTTGGTGGAGAAACGCTCGTCCTCGACGATGTCGGGGCGCATCACCACCTGGCGGCAGAACTTGTCGAACTGGGCGTTGTTGCCCACGGCAATGATCAGCGGCCCGTCGGCCGCCTCGTACATGCCGTAGGGAACGATGGAAGGGTGGGCATTGCCGTAGCGCTCGGGGTCGTGGCCCAGCTGCATGGCGTCCAGGCCGTAGTAGCCGGTGATCATGATGCCGCTGTCGTACAGCGCCATCTCGATGAGGCGGCCCTTGCCCGTGCGCTCGCGGCGGAACAGCGCGGCCAGGATGGCCTGGGCCGCGTACATGCCGGTCATGAGGTCGACCACGGCCACGCCGAACTTGAGCGGCGGCGTGCCGGCCTCGCCGTTGAGCGCCATGAGGCCGGCCTCGCCCTGGATGACCAGGTCGTAGCCGGGGCGCCTGGCCTCGGGGCCGCTGCTGTCATAGCCGGCCACGGCGCAGTAGATGATGCCGGGCTTGATGGCCTTGAGCTGCTCGTAGCCCAGGCCCAGCTTCTCGGCGCCGCCGGTCTTGAAGTTGTGGATGACCACGTCGAACTGGGGCAGCAGGTCGTGGACGATCTTCACGCCCTCGGGGGTCTGCAGGTCCAGCGTGATGGACCGCTTGTTGCGGTTCATGCTGTTGTAGTAGGTGGTCTCGGTCTTGCCGATGCGCAGGCCCCAGTCGCGCGTGTCGTCGCCGCGGCCCGGGTGCTCGACCTTGACCACTTCGGCGCCGAAGTCGGCCAGCACCATGCCGCACAGCGGCCCCGCGAACACGCGCGAGAGGTCGAGCACGCGCACACCCTCCAGCGGGAAGTCGATGTCGCCCGATTTTTCCTTGCTTGCCATCTTGTCTCCTTGAGATTCCTCTATTCAACAACGTCCATACGGCTCATAACCCTTGCAACTGGCGTGGCCCAAACCCGGGGCGCCTAGCAAGGGCCGCCCCGCAGCGAGGGCGCCGTCCCCCTCCCGCGTAGCGAGAGAGGGGGAAGCGGCGCAGCCGCTCAGGGGGTGCTTCATTTCAGCCGCGCAGCTTGGTGAAGTCGGCGCTGCGCTTTTCGAGGAAGGCGCCAATGCCTTCGCGCGATTCCTCGCTCTCCTGCGAGCGCACCATGTACTGCGCCTCCAGCTCCAGCTGCTCTTCCAGCGTGTTGCGCGGCGCCTGGCGGCACAGGTCCTTGATCAGGGCCATGGCCTGGTCGGGTCCGGTGGCCACCTGGGCGGCCAGCGCCACGGCGTCGGCCTGGGCCTGGCCCGGTTCGGACAGGCGGTTGACGGGGCCCAGGGCATGCAGGCGCTCGCCGCTGATGCGCTCGCCGGTCAGGCACAGCTCGGTCAGCACCTGGCGCGAGACGAACTCGGCCAGGAAGGCGGTGGCGCCGCCATCGGGCGTGAGGCCGACCTTGACGTAGGCGACCGAGAACACGGCGTTCTTCGCCGCCACCAGCATGTCGCAGGCCAGGGCCAGCGACAGGCCCGCGCCAGCCGCCGCGCCTTCGACGGCGGCGATCACGGGCTTGGGAAAGTCGCGCACGCTGCGGATCAGGTCATGCAGGCCTTCGAGCTTGGCGCGTCGCTCCTGCACCGGCAGCTCGCGGCGCTTGGCCAGCTGGCGCAGGTCGCCGCCCGCGCAGAAGTGGCCGCCCTCGCCCGTGAGCACCACGGCGCCCACGGTGGGGTCGGCCGCCGCGCTCCTGAGCGCCGCCGTGACGGCCGCGTAGAACTCGGGCGACAGCGCATTGCGCGCGGCCACATTGTTGTTGGACAGCACCAGCACGGCGCCTTCGCGGCGGGTCAGCAGGACTTGGTTCGCTTCGGTCATGGCGGCTTTCCTTGGCTCAGTGCTGGGCACTCAGGGCGATGTAACGCGACAGATGGTGGTCCTCGTCGCCGAACTGGTGGTCGATCATGACCAGGCGCTTGGCGTAGTGGGCCAGGGGCAACTCCCAGGTCATGCCGATGCCGCCATGCATCTGGATGCTTTCCTCGGCCACCAGGGTGCCGATGCGGCCGATGCTGTACTTGGCGGCCGACAGGGCCTTCTCGCGCGCCACGCGGTCTTCGTCCGCAATGGCGGCGGCCGCGTTGATCACGGCCGAGCGCGCCTGCTCCACTTCCAGCAGCAGGTCGGCCATGCGGTGCTGCAGGGCCTGGAAGCTGCCGATGGGCACGCCGAACTGCTTGCGCGTGCGCAGGTACTCCAGCGTCTGGTCCTTGGCCACGTCCATGGCGCCCACGGCCTCGGCGGTCAGCGCCAGCACGGCGTAGCCGCTGACACGTTCCAGCAGGGACAGGCCCCGGCCTTCTTCGCCCAGCAAGGCGTCTGCGCCGACCTGCACCTTGTCCAGCACCAGCTCGGCGGCGCGGCCGCCTTCGATGCGGTTGTAGCCGCGCTTTTGGATGCCTGCGGCATTGCCGGGGACCAGGAACAGGCTGATGCCGGCCTCGTCGTACTGGCTGCCCGAGGTGCGGGCCGAGACCAGCAGCAGGTCGGCCTTCTCGCCGAAGGCGACCACGCCCTTGGCGCCGTTCAGCACCCAGCCGTCGCCGCTGCGCACGGCCGTGGTGGCGACGTTGTTGAGCTCGTAGTGGCTGCCGGGCTCGTCATGGGCCAGGGCCGCGATGGACGTGCCGCCGATGATGGCTGCCAGCTGTTCCTTTTGCGCATCGCTGCCGGCCGCGATCAGGGCCTGGCCCACGACCAGGGCGCCCAGCAGCGGCTCGGCCACCAGGCCGCGGCCCAGGCATTCGAAGACCACGCTGATGTCGAAGCCCTGGCCGCCGAAGCCGCCAGCGTCTTCCGGGAACAGCGCGCCGATGGCGCCGATGTCCGCGAACTGCCCGTACAGCAGCGGGCTGTGGCCTTCCTCGCCATAGGCGACGTGGTTGCGCGCCTCGATGGCGTACTGCTCGGAGACGAAGCGGTTGAGGCTGTCCGCCAGCATGCGGCGGTCTTCGGTGTGTTCGAAGTTCATTGAAGACTCTTCTTTCTTCCCATCGGGTTTATCCATATCGCTCGGCGGGCCTGCTGCACATGCTCGGGCGCAGGCCCAAGCCAGGGACGCCCAGCAAGGGCCTAGGCCGGCCGCGCCGCCCCGCAGCGATGGCGTCGTCCCCCTTCAGGGGCGCCGTGCAACGGGGGAAGGCGCGAAGCGACTCAGGGGGTGTTCATTACAAGCCCAGGATCATCTTGGAGATGATGTTCTTCTGGATTTCGTTGGAGCCGCCGAAGATCGACAGCTTGCGGTAGTTGAAGTACGCGGCGGCGGCCGTGGCGGCAGCCGCGTCGCCGATGGCAGGCTGGTCGTAGCCGGCCTGCAGGGCCTCTTCGATGAAGGGCGCGGCGTAGGGGCCCATGGCGCGGCGCACCAGGGACAGGATTTCCTGGCGGATCTCGGTGCCGCGGATCTTGAGCATGGAGCTTTCGGCGCCCGGCACGCCGCCGCCGGCCACGGCGGCGATCACGCGCAGGTTGGTGGTCTTCATGTTCTCCAGGTCGATCTCGACCTTGGCCAGGCGGGCCGCGAACAGCGGGTCCTGCGTCAGCGGCTTGCCGTTGCGCAGCATGCGGCCGGCGACGGCCTTGAGCTTTTCCAGGCCGGCCACCGAGAAGCCCACGCCCGCGATGTTGGTGCGCTCGTAGGTCAGCAGGTACTTGGCGTAGGTCCAGCCCTTGTTCTCCTCGCCGACCAGGTTCTCCACGGGCACCCTGACGTCGGTGAAGAAGACTTCGTTGACCTCGTGCTCGCCGTCCAGCGTGATGATGGGGCGCACTTGCACGCCGGGCGAGTTCATGTCCACCAGCAGGAAGCTGATGCCCTGCTGCGCCTTGGCCTCGCGGTTGGTGCGCACCAGGCAGAAGATCATGTTGGCGTGCTGGCCCAGCGTGGTCCAGGTCTTCTGGCCGTTGACGATGTAGTGATCTCCATCGCGCACGGCCGACGTCTTGACCGAGGCCAGGTCCGAGCCCGAACCCGGCTCCGAATAGCCCTGGCACCACCAGTCGGCGCCATTGAGGATGCGCGGCAGCCAGTGGGCCTTCTGCGCCTCGTTGCCGTACTTGATCAGGACGGGGCCCAGCATGCTCAGCCCGAAGGGCACGATGCGCGGCGTGCCCGCCAGTGCGCATTCATGCTCGAAGATGAATTTCTGCACCGCGCTCCAGCCCGGGCCGCCGTGCTGCTCGGGCCAGTGGTTGGCCAGCCAGCCGCGCTCGTTGAGGATGGCGTGCCAGCGCTCCATGTCCTGCTTGCTCAGTTGCAGGCCGTTCCTGACCTTGTGCGACAGGTCCTCGGGCAGCTTGTCCTTGAGGAAGCCGCGAACCTCGTCGCGGAAGGCCAGTTCTTCAGTCGTAAATTGCAAATCCATTGCTATTCCCCAGTAATCCGTGGCGTTGTAAGCCGTTTGCAGCCCTGAAATTGGCGTGCCCTAAGCGAGGGACGCCGAGCAAGGGCCGCCCCGCAGCAAGGGCGTCGTTCCCCTCCCGCGAAGCGAGAGAGGGGGAAGCGGCGCCAGCCGCTCAGGGGGTGCTTATTCAATAAATCTCGAACAGGCCTGCGGCGCCCATGCCACCTGCGATGCACATGGTGACCACGCCCCACTTGGCCTTGCGGCGCCGGCCTTCCAGCAGGATGTGGCCCGCCAGGCGCGCACCCGTCATGCCGAAGGGGTGGCCGATGGAGATGGCGCCGCCGTTGACGTTCAGGCGTTCGTTGGGAATGCCCAGCTTGCGCTGGCAGTACAGGGCCTGGGAGGCGAAGGCCTCGTTGAGTTCCCACAGGTCGATGTCCTCGACCTTGAGGCCGTGGCGCGCCAGCAGCTTGGGGACCGCGAAGACGGGGCCGATGCCCATTTCGTCAGGCTCGCAGCCGGCCACGGCAAAGCCGCGGAAGGCGCCCAGCGGGGACAGGCCCAGGCGCTCGGCCTGCCTGGCTTCCATCAGCACGCAGGCCGACGATCCATCGGACAGCTGCGAGGCATTGCCGGCCGTGATGAACTGGTCCGGGCCCTTGACGGGTTCCAGCTTGGCCAGGCCTTCCAACGTGGTGGAGGCGCGGTTGCAGTTGTCCTTGGTGGCGACCACGTCGCGGTAGGTGATCTCGCCCGTGTCCTTGTTCTTCTCGGCCATGCGCGTGGCGCAGGCAATGATTTCGTCCTTGAACAGGTCGGCGGCCTGGGCGGCGGCCGTGCGCTGCTGGCTTTGCAGCGAGAAGGCGTCCTGGTCCTCGCGGCTGATGCCGTAGCGGCGCGCCACGATGTCGGCCGTGTCGATCATGGCCATGTACAGCGCGGGCTTGTGCTCGACCAGCCAGGGGTCCATGTCGGTGGGCAGGTTGTTGCCGGGGCGGATGCCCGAGATGGTCTCGATGCCGCCGGCCAGCATGGCGTCCACGCCCTCGGCCACGATGCGGCCCGCCGCGATGGCGATGGACTGCAGGCCCGAGGCGCAAAAGCGCGTGATGGTCGTGCCCGCGATGGACAGGGGCAGCTCGGCGCGCAGCACGGTCTGGCGGCCCAGGTTGCGGCCCTGGAAGCCGTCGGGGTTGCCGCAGCCCAGGATCAGGTCCTCGATCATGGCCGGGTCGATGCCCGAGCGCTCGACCGCGGCCTTGACCGAGAAGGCCGCCAGCTGGGCGGCGGGCGTGACGTTGAACTCGCCGCGGTGCGACTTGGTCAGGGGCGTGCGGGCAGTGGAAACGATGACGGCTTCGCGCATGGTCGGTCCTTGCTTGTCTCTGGAAAATTGTTGTGGTTGTGCACGGCCCTGCCCGCTCTGCGTTGGACGGAGCGGGTCAAGGGCATGGCGGGGAAACGCGGGGGGGCTTACGCTGCCTTGTTCAAGCTTTCGAAATCGCGGCCTTCGGCGACCAGCTTTTCGAGCAGGGGAGCGGGCTTCCAGAACAGCGCGTCTTCCTTGGCGAATTCGCGGATGTCGGCCAGCACCTTGTCCAGACCTTGCATGTCGGCCCACTTCATGGGGCCGCCACGAAAGCGCGGGAAGCCGTAGCCGGACAGGAAGGTCACGTCCACGTCCAGCGGGCGCAGGGCAATGCCCTCCTCCACCACCTTGGCGCCTTCGTTGACCATGGCCGCCATGTAGCGGCGCATGATTTCCTCAGGGGTGAATTGGCGCGGCGTCACGCCCTTCTTGGCGCGCTCGGCATCGACGATGGCCAGCACTTCGGGGTCGGGCTGGCCGACGCGCGCGCCCTGCGGGTAGAGGTAGAAGCCACGGCCCGTCTTCTGGCCGAACCAGCCGCGCTCGCAGACGCGGTCGGCCACTTCGACGTAGCGGGCCTTGGGATCGCCCGATTCCAGTGCCGCCGCGCGCCGCCGCTTGCGCGTGGCCCAGCCGATGTCGCCGCCGGCCAGGTCGGTGACCTGGAACGGGCCCATCGGGTAGCCGAAGCCGCGCACGGCCTCGTCGATCTCGTAGGGGCTGGCGCCGTCTTCCATGATGTAGTCGGCAGCCTGCTTGTAGACGGCCAGGATGCGGTTGCCGATGAAGCCGTCGCAGACGCCGGCGCGCACGGGCACCTTCTTCATGCGCTTGGCCAGCTCGAAGGCCGTGGTCACCACGTCGGGCGCCACCTTGGCGGGCACCACGATCTCCAGCAGCTTCATGATGTTGGCGGGGCTGAAGAAGTGCAGGCCGATCACGTCCTGCGGGCGCGAGGTGGCGGCGGCAATGGCGTCGATGTCCAGGTAGGAGGTGTTGGTGGCCAGCACGGCGCCGGGCTTGCAGACGCGGTCCAGTTCCTTGAACACGGCCTTCTTGACTTCGAGGTCCTCGAACACGGCCTCGATCACCAGGTCCACATCCTTGATGTCGTCATAGGAGGTGCTGGGCGTGTAGCGCGCCATGACGGCGGCCTTGGCCTCCTCGGTCATGCGGCCCTTGGCGATCAGGCCGTTGTAGACCTTCTCCACATTGGCCTGGCCGCGCGCGATGGAGTCGGCGTCGCGCTCGATCATGGTCACCGTGAGGCCCGCGTCCAGCGCGGACACCGTGATGCCGGCGCCCATGGTGCCGCCGCCGATGACGGCGATCTTGGCAAAGTGGCGCGGCGCGGCAGCCTTGGCTTCGGGAATCTTGGCGGTTTCGCGCTCGGCGAAGAAGGCATGGATCAGGCCGGCGCGCTGCGGGCTGTTCAGGCATTCCACGAACAGGGCACGCTCCTTGGTGATGCCTTCGTCGAAGGGCAGCTCCACGGCGGCGCGCACGCATTCCACGATCTTCAGCGGCGAGAACAGGCCGCGGCTCTTCTTGGCGGTGTCCGCGGTCAGCGCGTCGAGTTCGGCCAGGGCGGCGGCCTTGTCGGCAATCTCGATGTCACGCGTGCGGCGCGGCGCAGTATTGGATGCCAGCAGTTCGTTGGTGTATGCCAGGCCTGCGGCGGTGGCGTCGGTGCCGTCCACCAGCTTGTCCACCAGGCCGGCGGCCAGCGCGGCCTTGGCCGACAGGTGCTTGCCGCTGAGCATGAGGTCGGCGGCCGCCTTCACGCCCATCAGGCGCGGTGCGCGCTGCGTGCCGCCGGCGCCGGGCAGCAGGCCCAGGTTGACTTCGGGCAGGCCGAGCTTGGCAGCCGGCAAAGCCAGGCGGTAGTGGGCCGACATGGCCACTTCCAGGCCGCCGCCCAGGGCCGGGCCATGGATGGCGGCGACCACGATCTTGTCGGAGGCTTCAAGGCGATTGAGCACCTCGGGCAGCGAGGGCGGCATGGCGGGCTTGCCGAATTCGCGGATGTCTGCTCCGGCGATGAAGGCCTTGCCCTCACCCACGATGAGCACGGCCTTCACGGCGGCATCCGATTCGGCCTGCTCCACGGCAGCCAGCAGGCCGGCGCGCACGGCCTGGCCCAGGGCATTCACGGGGGGATTGTTGATGCTGACCACCAGCACGGCACCATCAAGGCGGGTCTGGACCACGGAAGCCTGGGCTTGTTCGCTCATCTGTATGTCTCCGAACTTGGGTTTTCCACTCAAAACATCCATTCTTGCCACGACAATGGTTCTTTACAATCCCATGAATGATTGACAGACTGTAAAAAAATCTTTGACATTGAAGCGCTTGCGCGCCTTCCCCCCCTCTATTTGCTGCGCGAGGAGGGGGACGACACCATCGCTGCAGGGCGGCACGGCCGGCGTAGGCCCTTGCTCGGTGTCCCTGGTTTTGGAGCCCCGCCCATTTCATAGGCTGTGGGCGAAGCAAAGTATCTGGACATATCCATGGATCTGAACTCCCTGACCCTGCTGGTGGAAATCATCGATAGCGGCAATCTGAGCCAGGCGGCGCGCAAGCTGAAGATGACGCGGGCCAATGTGAGCTATCACCTGACGCAGCTGGAAAAATCGGTGGGGGTGCAGCTGGTGCGGCGCACCACGCGGCGCGTGGAGCCGACCGAGGTGGGGATGCGGATGTACGAGCATGGCCGCGCGATCCAGAACGAGATGATGTCGGCGCGCGAGACGATCACGTCGCTGGGCCAGGGGATGGCAGGCCGCGTGGGGCTGAGCGTGCCCAGCGGCTATGGGCAGATCGTGATGAGCGACTGGCTGATCGAGTTCAAGCGGCTGTATCCGGGCATCGTGCTGGATGTGCTGTTCGAGAACCGCGCCGACCATTTGCGCGACGAGGTGGACATCGCCATCCGCGTGATCCAGGAGCCGCCGCTGTCGGTGATTGCGCGCAGCCTGGGCAATGTGCACTACGTGGCCTGCGCCTCACGCGAGTATGCGCAGCAGCACGGCCTGCCCACCACGCTGTACGAGCTGCGCAACAGCCCGCTGATCACGGCCGGCGTGATGGGCCGCCAGCTGCGCCTGTCGGCCTACCAGGGAACGGACCGCCAGGAGGTGCTGCTGGCGCCGACCATGATCTCCGAGCATTTCCCGTTCCTGCGCCAGGGCATTCTGGCGGGCCTGGGCGTGGGCCTGGTGCCCGACTACGTGGTGCAGGACAAGGTGGCCAGCGGCGAGGTGGTGCTGACCCTGCAGGAGTACCGATTGAGCATCTTCGGCACCCACATGTACCTGCTGTACCTGCCCGACCGTCATCAGACGCGGGCCGTGCGCACCTGCATCGACTTCCTGCTGGCCAAGGCCGGCCAGGGCGGCAGCGGCAGCGGCGACGCTGCCGCCACCTGAATCAGCGACGGTACCAGCCGCCCGGGCGCTGGTACCAGCCACGCGGCCCATGGTCCCAGCCGTGCGGGCGCCAGGCATAGCCGGGATGCGGCGGCGCGGCCCAGTAGCCGGGGCGCCAGGCATAGCGGCCGCCACCCCAGCCCCAGGAGCCGCCGATCCAGACATGCACCGGCGAGGGAGCGACCGGAATGACCTCGGTCTGCAGCGGCGGCGGCGCCATGGGCGCGTAGACCACCTCGCCCGAAGGACCTACGGGATAGGCAGGCGCCACCACGCAGCCGGTCAATGCCACGGTGGCGGCAGCCAGGACCAGGGCCGAAACCAGGCGACGGCCCGGCGTTTGAATCGATACAGACTTCACGATGCACTCCTGGCCACACTTTGGGCGGCCATGCAGATACAACGAAAAAGCCCCTGCCGGTTGTTGACAGGGGCTTGTGAAGCCTGGGTAAAGATCAAGTCTGGCTGTACGTGAGGTTGAGACGGGCCCTATATCCAAGGGTTCAAGACGCGCACTCCATGAACATGGAACGGCTCGAAATCCTTGATGTTGCGAGTGACCACGCACAAGCCATGCACCTTTGCCGTGGCCGCGATCAGGCTGTCGGCCAGCGGCCGCGGCGCAGGCACGTGGTAGGCCGCGTTTTCCATGGCAACCATCGCATCCACTGGCAGCACACGCCCCTGAAAGGCCGTGAACACGCGTTCCACCAGCCAGCGGCGCAGCACCTGCCCGGCAATCGGGTCTTGCCGGGCTTTCAACTGCACGCCTTTCTCCAGCTCCATCAGCGTGATCGCGCTGATGAAAAGGGACTCGGCCGCGACCGATTGCGCCCAGGCCACAACGCCATCGTTCGCGCGGCCCGACGATGCCTTGCGCAGTTCGGAAACGATGCTGGAGTCCACCAGATACATCAGGACAGGTCCACGGCGCGCGGCAAATCCTTCGTTCGCTCAATGTCGAAATCGATATCGGCGGCCTCGGGCATGGCCAGCAATTGAAGAATGTTCCGGGTCTGCCCCGACAGTTCACGGAATTTCTCAATGCTCATCAGCACGTGGGCAGGTTGCCCCCGGTCCAGGATGTAGACCACGTCATCACCGCTGGCCGCTTTCTTGGCAGCGGAAACATGCTGGTTGAATTCACGGCTGCTGAAGGTCGAAATCTGCATGACGCACCTCCGTCAAAGAAAATGCTTGTACGTTACTACATTCGTATAAATGCAGCACCGGACAAGCATTTCTGATGGGGCTTCGGTAAGCGGTGCCCAGTCGATGACCGGGCTCCCACTGGACAGGCTCCAGCGTGTCGAACCTGATGCTGAATCAGAGGTTCTGCGCGTTCTGCAGCGCGGCAATGCGCTCTTCGATCGGCGGGTGCGTCGAGAACAGCTTGCCGATGCCACCGGCAATGCCCATGGCGGCCACGCTCTTGGGCAGCTCGCCGGGGTGCATGCCGCCCAGGCGGGCCAGGGCATTCATCATGGGCTGCTTGCGGCCCATGAGCTGGGCGGCGCCCGCGTCGGCGCGGAATTCGCGCTGGCGCGAGAACCAGGCCACGATGATGGCGGCCAGGAAGCCCAGCACGATGTCCAGCACGATGGTGGTCACGTAGTAGCCGATGCCGGGGCCCGAGCTGCTTTCGTCGTTCTTGCGCAGGAAGCTGTCCACGGCATAGCCGATGACGCGCGACAGGAAGACCACGAAGGTGTTCATCACGCCCTGGATCAGGGTCATGGTCACCATGTCGCCATTGGCGATGTGGGCGACCTCGTGGCCGATCACGGCCTCCACCTCTTCGCGCGTCATGCCTTCCAGCAGGCCCGTGGACACGGCCACCAGGGCCGAGTTCTTGAAGGCGCCGGTGGCGAAGGCATTGGGCTCGCCCTCGTAGATGCCGACTTCGGGCATGCCGATGCCGGCACGGTCGGCAAAGCCGCGCACGGTGTTGACGATCCAGGCCTCATCGGCGTTGCGCGGCTCGTTGATCACGTGCACGCCCGAGCTCCACTTGGCCAGCGGCTTGGAGATCAGCAGCGAGATGATGGCGCCGCCAAAGCCCATGATGAAGGCGAAGCCCAGCAAGGCCCCGAGGTTCAGGCCATTGGAAGTCAGGAAGCGGTTGACGCCCAGCAGGCTGGCGACGATGCCCAGCACCACCACGACGGCGACGTTGGTCAAAAGAAAAAGTGCGATGCGTTTCATCAGTGGGTTCTCCACAAAGTGGGGAAAGGGGGAAGGATCTGGGCCCTGCAGCGTTGAAAAGTGAGGGCCCCACCGGCTGTTTTCAAGCCGGGTCCTGCGCCGTTGTCATTCCTTGTTGTGATGCTTGTACGGAACGGGGCGCCCGGAACACGAGAGAGTCATCATAGAAGGAAAAGTTCTCGTTCTCGTGGCACCAGCCGGGCACGCCCAGCACGGGCAAGGGTGCAAAAGGCTTGGCCGCCAGCGTGTCCGGCTCCAGCCAGGCGCTGGCGGCCAGCCAGGTGTCGATATCCGCTGCGGCAGAAGCCGGCGTGGCGCCTGCCCCATCCGTGTGCACGCACAGCACATGGGCCGTGATGGGCTTGCGCGGCTGCACCAGCTTTTCCAGCAGCGCATGGCCTATGGGCAGCAGCCTGGCCTGGCGCCACAGCGCGCGCTGCTCAACGAAGAGCTGGTGCCAGCGCCGGTGGCGCAGCGCCTCGCACAGCGCGGCCGGCGCCAGCAGCAGGGCGCCGTTCTCGTCCAGCACGGTGATGGCATCGCGCAGCGGCCCGCGCTGCGCACCCACGCCCGCCTGGGCAATAGCGCCGGCCTGCAGGGCGTTGCAGCGCTGCTTGAGCAAGGGCCAGCGCAGCCAGATCAGGCCGTTGAAGAAGTCATGCAGGTTGTCGCGCGTGGGGATGCAGCGCGTCTCGAAGATGAATTGCTCGTAGGCCGTGCCTTCGGGCAGGTCGTGCTGGGGCACAAAGCGCCAGGGCAGCGCCTGTGCGTCGGCCAGTGACTGCAAGGCCTGCCAGACCGGCCGGCCCTGGGTCACCTGCAGGCAGGCCGCCCTGCCCTGCGTTTGCAGCCCCTGCAGCCAGGGCGCACTCCAGTCGATGGGGAACGTCAATTGCCGGACGGCCTGGACTGCGCCTTGGCCAGGCGCTTGTCGCGCACGGCCACGCGCGAGGTGCCTTCGTCGCGCATCTCGAAGGCCTGCGTGGCCGCCAGCAGCTTGGTGAGCGTGGCGTAGCCGTAGTTGCGCGCATCGAACGAGGCCTTGTTGCCGATCTGCGCGCCCACGGCGCCCACATGGGCCCAGCCGCTTTCATCCTGCGTGGCGTTGACGGCGCTGCGCAGCATGGCCAGCAGCCGCTTGTCCTGGCGCAGTTCCTGGCTAGGAACGCGCAGACAGGGACGCTGGGGCTGGGCTTGGGGTTCTGCCGAGGGTTCGTTCTCGGCCTGGGCCGGCGCACGCTCCTTTCCAGCGCCGTTCGGCGGCTGGGGAGCGGTAGCCACCGCAGCTGCAGCCACGGGCGGCACCGCCGCCTGGCCCGCCTCATGCGCGGCGTCCTGGCCATTGCCGTTGGCGGGCGCCGCCTCGCCCAGCGCTTCCAGGTACAGGAAGCGCGAGCAGGCATTGACGAAGGGCTGGGGTGTCTGCGCCATGCCGAAGCCGTAGACGGCCGCGCCCTTGGAGCGCAGGTGCATGACCAGTGGCGTGAAGTCGGCGTCGGAGGAGACGATGCCGAAGGCGTCGGGCCGCTCGGTGTAGAGCAGCTCCATGGCGTCCACGGTCATCGCCATGTCGGTGGCGTTCTTGTGCTTGGAGTAGTCGAACTGCTGCATGGGCCGCAGTGCGAAATCGAGCAGCTTGCGCTGCCAGCCGCCGAGCGAATGCTTGGTCCAGTTGCCGTAGGCGCGGCGGATGTCGATGACGCCGAAGGTCGACAGCTCGGTCAGGATCTCGTCGATCATCTCGGCCGGCGCGTTGTCGGCGTCGATCAGCAGGGCGATGCGCGGTTGCGGCTCAGGCATGGCAATCCTCTGGCGGGTGGCAGTCCCGCCAGCTTAAACCAGCTTCCAGGGCAAGGCTTCGCCGGAACGCAGGGGCTTCAGTTGCGCCTCGCCGAAGGCGAAGCTGTCCGGCGGCGTCCAGCTTTCGCGTACCAGGGTGATCTTGCCGGTGTTGCGCGGCAGGCTGTAGAAGTCCGGGCCGTTGAAGCTGGCGAAGGCTTCGAGCTTGTCCAGCGCGCCGGCATTGTCGAAGGCCTCGGCATACATCTCGATGGCGGCGTGGGCGCTGTAGCAGCCCGCGCAGCCGGTGGCGTGCTCCTTGAGATGGGCCGCGTGCGGCGCGCTGTCGGTGCCCAGGAAGAACTTGGGCAGGCCGCTGGTGGCCGCCTCCACCAGGGCCAGGCGGTGCGTCTCGCGCTTGAGCACGGGCAGGCAGTAGTAGTGCGGACGGATGCCGCCCGTGAAGATGGCGTTGCGGTTGAACAGCAGATGCTGGGGCGTGATGGTGGCGCCCACGAAGCGGTCGGCCTCGGTCACGTACTGGGCGGCTTCGCGCGTGGTGATGTGCTCGAAGACGATCTTGAGTTCGGGGAAGTCGCGGCGCAGCGGGATCAGGTGCTGGTCGATGAAGGCGGCTTCGCGGTCGAACAGGTCGATGTCGCTGCTGGTGACTTCGCCGTGCACCAGCAGCAGCAGGCCTTCGCGCTGCATGGCTGCCAGCGTGGGGTAGATCTTGCGCAGGTCGGTGACGCCGTGGTCGCTGTTGGTGGTGGCGCCTGCCGGGTAGAGCTTGCAGGCCACGACGCCGGCCGCCTTGGCGCGCACGATTTCCTCGGGCGGCAGGTTGTCGGTGAGGTACAGCGTCATCAGCGGCTCGAAGGCCATGCCCTCGGGCACGGCCGAGAGGATGCGCTGCTTGTACTCCAGCGCCTGCACGGCGGTGGTCACCGGCGGCTTGAGGTTGGGCATGATGATGGCGCGCGCGAACTGCGCGGCCGTATGCGGCACCACGCTGCGCATGGCTTCGCCATCGCGCACGTGCAGGTGCCAGTCATCGGGACGGGTGATCGTGAGGGTGTCGGTGGAGGCGGTCATGGTGCGCTATTGTCCCATTGCCGGGCCGGCTGCGGCCGCGCGCCCCAGGCCGGCAAGATCGACCAGCGTCAGCCGCCCATAGGCCGCGTGCAGCAGGCCGCGCTGCTCCAGCAGGCGCAGCTCCTTGTTGATGGTCTGGCGCGAGACCGAGAGCATGGCGGCCAGATCGCTCTGCGAGATGCGCAGCACCACGCCCTGCCCGTCGGGCGCGGGCTGGCCATGCGTGGGGGCCAGCCGCGCCAGCAGCTCGGCCACGCGGTTGTCGATGTTGCTGAAGGCGTGGCGCTGCTGGACGACGATCAGCTCGTGCATGCGCGCCAGCACCAGCAGGCAGATGTCCTTCCACAGCAGCGGATGCGCGTCGAGCAAGGCCAGGAAGGACTCGCCGGGGATCTCCACCAGCACGGTGGGCTGGTGCGCGTGGTAGTCGTAGACGAATTGCGTGTGCTCCAGCAGCCGCGCCAGGCCCACGATGTCGCCCGCGCTGTGCATGGACAGCACGAAGCGCGAGCCCGTGGCGTCCACGCCGCCCACTTCCACGCAGCCCGAAGCCACCACCAGCACCTCGCGCCGCTTGGGGTCGGCGGCGCGCACCTGCTGGTGGCGCTCGTAGCGGCCCAGGCGGGACAGCGCCGTCAGCTCGTCCAGCACCTCGGGCGGCCAGTTGCGCAGCATGCGGCACAGGCCCAGGGCGCGGCGGATCAGCGCCGACGGGTCGGCCACGGGAGCAGGCTTGGAGCGCATGGTTCTCTCACGTTGTCGAAGGCCCCGGGTTAGTCCGGTGCCCATGTACCGCCATTTGTCAATAGCTTGACAGAGTGCATCCCCTGTCGCTCGGGATAGTAGCAAGCAAGCCACCGGGCAAAGCATCCGGGGCGCTACCAAGGAGACAAGTTCGTGAAGCACAAGCATTGGCTGGCCGCCGCAGGCATGGCGACCCTGGGAGCCACCGCGGGGGCCCAGGGCAGCGTGGAGATGTTCGGCATCGTCGACGTCCACATCAACAGCGCAAGGTCGGGCGCCACGCGCCTGAGCCGGCTGGAGGACGGGGGCAGCGCGGCATCGCGCATCGGCTTTCGCGGCAGCGAGGACCTGGGCGGCGGCCTGCGCGCCCAGTTCATGCTGGAGGCCGGCGTGGCGCCCGACACGGGCCTGGGCACCATTCCAGGCCCGGGCCTGGCTTTCACGCGCCAGGCCTGGGTGGGACTGAACAGCGGCTGGGGCGCCGTGGAGATGGGCCGCATGTACACGCCCATGTTCGGTGCGCTGTTCCGGGCCGATCCGCTGGGCATGAACGCGCTGTTTTCCTCGCTGAACCTGGTGTCGGCCACCGATGCCCAGGCCGGCCTGCGGCCGTTTGCGGCGCGGGCCAACAACCTGGTGCGCTACCGCACGCCGGCCGGCCAGCCCTGGCTGGCGGACCTGGCCTATTCCTTCGGCGAAGCGGCTTCGCCGAACAGCAGCAACGGCCGCCTCTACGGCGCCACGCTGGGCTGGAACCAGAAGCCCTGGTTCCTGGCCTACAGCTTCCAGAAGTCCGTGGAAGGCAGCGCCGCCGCGCCCGTGGCCGCGCCCGCCACCAGCCAGTACCAGGCACTGTCGGCCAGTTGGGAAGCCCTGGACGGGCTGCGCCTGACGGGCAACTACGTCATCAACCGCGTGGACCGTGCAGGCACGCCCAAGGCGAAGCTGGCCCAGCTGGGCGCCGATTGGAGCGTGGATGCGCGCTCCAGGCTGCTGGTCTCGGTGGCGCGGCGCGAGGTGGGTGGTACGGACCGCGCCCAGAACACCTGGACGCTGGGCTACGACTACGCGCTGAGCAAGCGCACCGTGCTCTACGCGCGCTGGCTGCAGCTGGACAACGCGGCCAATGCCTCGGCCGCCATCGCCAACGTGCCGGTGGCCGCCAACAGCGGCGACGGCGTGCGGTCCCTGGCGCTGGGCGTGCGCCACAACTTCTGAGGGACACACATGACCGACAGCCATTGCTTCGACACTTCCCGGCTCGACGCGCTGTTCGCGCCGCGCTCCATCGCCGTGGTCGGCGCCTCGGACCAGGCTAGCAAGATCGGCGGCATTCCGCTGGACTACCTGCTGCGCTTCGGCTACGGCGGCGCGCTGTATGCGGTGAACCCGCGCGCCAGCCGCGTGCAGGGCCTGCCCGCGCACGAGCGGCTGGCCGCCATCGGCGCGCCGGTGGACCTGGCCATCGTCGCCGTGCCGCAATCGCAGGTGGCCGGCGTGCTGGAGGATGCGGCCGCCGCGCGCGTGCAGTCCATGGTGCTGTTTTCCTCGGGCTATGCCGAGACAGGCGCCGACGGCACGGCCGCCCAGCAGGCGCTGGCGCGGCGCGCGCAGGAGGCGGGCATACGCCTCATCGGCCCGAACTGCCTGGGCTTCATGCGGCCCGGCCACCAGGTCTACGCCACGTTCTCGCCCGCGCCGGGCGGCGGCCTGGTGCGGCCCGGGCGCATCGGCATGGTCAGCCAGTCGGGCGCCTTCGGGGCCTATGCCTACAGCCTGGCGCGCGAGCGCGGGCTGGGCCTGTCGCTGTGGGCCACCACGGGCAACGAGGCCGATGTGCAACTGGCCGATGGCCTGGCCTGGCTGGCCCAGGACCCCGAGACCGACGTGATCATGGCCTACATGGAAGGCTGCCGCGACGGCCCCCGGCTGCGCGCGGCCCTGGCCCTGGCGCAGGAGCGCGGCAAGCCCGTGGTCATGTGCAAGGTGGGCACCAGCGCCCTGGGCGCGGCCGCCGCCGCATCGCACACGGCCTCGCTGGCGGGCAACGATGCCGTCTATGACGCGGTGTTCCGCCGCTACGGCGTGCTGCGCGCGCATTCCATCACCGACTTCTTCGCGCTGGCGGCCAGTGCCTCCATCGCGCGGGCCCCCAAGGGGCGGTCCATCGGACTGTTCACGGTCTCGGGCGGCGTGGGCGCCATGATGGCCGACGACGCCAGCGCAGCCGGCCTGGACGTGGCACCGCTGTCCGACGCGGCCCAGCGCCAGCTGCGCGAATGGGTGCCGTTTGCCGCGCCGCGCAACCCCGTGGACATCACGGGCCAGGTCACCAACGACATGACGCTGCTGGAGCGCAGCGCCCGCCTGATGCTGGCCGACCGGCAGTTCGACAGCTGGCTGGGCTTCTTCGCGGCAGGAGGCCTGTCCGACGCCTTCTGGCCCGTGCTGCAAAGCCTGGTGCAGACGCTGCGCACCCACCATCCCGACACCCTGCTGGCCGTCAGCACGCTGTGCTCGCCCGAGCGCCGCGATGCGCTGGAGGCGCTGGGCTGCCTGGTGTTTGCCGACCCGGGCGCGGCCATACGCTGCATTGGCGCGCTGGCCCGCCTGCATGAAGCCCCTCAGGCCTTGGCTGCCGGGGCGCAGGCAGGCAGCCCACTGCACCTGCCGGCGGGCACGCTGTCGGAGCAGCGCAGCATGGCCCTGCTGGCCGAGGCCGGCGTGCCCATGGTGCCGCACCGGCTGGTGCGCACGGCGGCCGAGGCAGCGCAGGCCGCGCAGGAGATGGGCGGACGCATTGCCCTCAAGGTCTGCAGCGATGCCATCGCCCACAAGTCCGACGTGGGCGGCGTGGCACTGAACCTGGCGGATGCGGCCGGCGCCCAGGCCGCCTTCGACCGCATCCTGGCCAACGCGCGCCAGGCCCGGCCCGATGCCCTGATCGACGGCGCGCTGGCCGCGCCCATGGTGCAGGGCGGCGTGGAGTGCATCGCGGGCGTGCACCGCGACCCGGTATTCGGCCCGGTGCTGATGTTCGGGCTGGGCGGCATTCATGCCGAGATCCTGCGCGATATCTCGCTGCGCCTGCTGCCCATCACGCACGACGACGCGCTGGCCATGGTGCGCGAGCTGCGGGCCTTTGCCGTGCTGGGCGGCGCGCGCGGCCGCCCCCGCGTGGACCTGGACAGCATTGCCGACACGCTGTGCGCCCTGGCCGGCTTTGCGCAGCGCGCAGGCGCCACGCTGGAAAGCGCCGAGATCAACCCCCTGATCGCCCGCCCGCGCGCGGACGGCGGCTGCCTGGCCGTCGATGCGCTGGTCATCGGCAGGGAGGCTGCATGAAAGCCAATGCCCATTCCATCTCCCGCCCGGAGGCCACCATGAACACACCCCTGCTGCGCACCGCCGCGCTGACCTGCCTTGCCCTGGCCTGCAGCGCCGCGCTGGCCCAGGACGGCTATCCCGCCCGGCCCGTTCGCATCGTCGTGCAATACCAGGCCGGGGGCTCCACCGACACCGTGGCGCGCATCCTGGCCGAGGGCCTGGCCAAGCGGCTGGGCCAGCCCGTGGTGGTGGACAACCGCAGCGGCGCGGGCGGCATCATCGGCACCGAGCACGTGGCCAGGAGCGCGCCCGACGGCCACACCCTGCTGCTGACCGTGCCCGGGCCCATCACGGCCAACCTGGTGCTCTACAAGAAGCTGCCCTACGACCCGCGCACCGAGCTGCGCATGGTCTCGGACGTGGTCTCGCCCTCCATGGTGATGGCCGTCAATCCGGCCGTGCCGGCCAGGGATTTCAAGGGCCTGGTCGAGGCCGTGCGCCGGTCGCCGGGCAAGTACGCCATGGGTTCCTGGGGGGCGGGCACGCAGCCGCACCAGGTCCAGGTCTTCATGGACAAGGCCTACGGCCTGCAAACGATGCACGTGGCCTACAAGGGCGAGGGGCCCATGTCCATCGACCTGATCAGCGGCGTGATCCAGATGACGCTGGGCTCGGCCGCCACGCTCAAGCCCTTCATCGACGCCGGCAAGCTGCGCGCCCTGGCCGTGGCCGGACCGCGCCGCAGCAAGGCCCTGCCCGATGTGCCCACCTTTGCCGAGCAGGGCTACCGCGAGCCCGTCTACGCCATCACGGGATCGATCTCGCTGATGGCGCCCGCGCGCACGCCCGACGCCATCGTCGAACGCCTGGGCCGCGAGGTCGCCGCCGTGATGCGCGAGCCCCAGGTGCGCCAGCGTGTCGAGGCGCTGGGCCTGGAGGCCCAGGGCAACAGCCCGGCCGAGGCCAGCGCCGCCTACGCCGCCTTTTTGCCCGTGGCGCTGGACCTGGCGCGCTCCACGGGCGTGACCCTCGACTGACCCCCTCCTCCCCTGAAGAAAACAATGGACATGAACCCGACCCCTCCCTCCCTGCCCGAAGTCCGCCGCGCCCTGGCGCGCTCCATCGGCCTGGCTGCCTTTGTCTACGGCTATCCGCTGATAGAGACCTACCGCACCTGCCGCCTGCAGACCGATGCCGGCGCCGCGCGCGCTACCGGTCTGAGTGTGGGTCTGGGCCTGGACATGCGCGGCGACTTCGACACGCTGCACCACAGCCAGCGCCCCTCCACCCATGAGGACCGCGACGTGGTCACGCCCGCCAACGACCTGCTGTACTCGCTGGCCTGGATCCACCTGGCCGACGGCCCGCGCCTGCTGACCGTGCCCTCCAGCGCCGAACATCCGGGCCGCTACTTCGTGCTGGCCCTGTACGACGCCTATACCGAGAATTTCGAGAACCTGGGACCGCGCAACTGCGCGCCCGAAGGCGAGACCGTGGTCCTGGTCGGGCCGGGCGGCCAGGTGCCGGAACACCTGGCCGGCCACCGCCTGGTGCACTGCCCCAGCAACCTGGTCTGGCTGATCGGCCGGACCGTGGTGGGCGATGCGCCCGACTGGCCTGCAGCCCGCGCACTGCAGGCCGACATCCGGCTGGAGCCCGCGCCGGGCGTGCCGAAAGGAGGCCGTCCGGCCGCCGTCACGAACTGGGTCGGCCCGCCCGTGGACGCCATGGCGGCCGCCTTCGAGAACCAGGAGCCTGCGGCCGAGGTCGCGCCGCGATTTTTTGCCAACCTCTGCCATGCGCTGGCCGAGGCGCCTGGCCGCAAGGAGGACCAGGGGCTGCTGTCCTGGTTCGGCCAGGCCGGCCTGGTGGCCAGCGCCCACATGGCGTGGGAGCAGCTGGAGGAGCCCGTGCGCGAAGGCCTGACCGAGGGCTTTGCCGACGGCGTGCGCACCGTGGCCGCCATGGGGCGCAACCGCCGTCCCCGGCCCTGGACCATGACGCCGTCCACCGGCCGCTACGGCAGCGAGTACCTGGGCCGCGCACGCACCGCCTACCTGGGCCTGGGGGCGCTGGCCACCAGCGAGGCCATCTACGCCGCCGCCCACCACGACGCAGGCCTGCAGCCGCTGGACGGCAGCCAGCGCTATGTGCTGCGCTTCAATGCCGCCGACATGCCGCCGGCCGATGCCTTCTGGTCCGTCACCCTGTATGACGCCGACCGCTTTCTCTACGGCAACGAGATCGGCCGCCACTCCATCGGCGACCGCACGCCGGGCTTGCTGCGCGAGGCCGACGGCAGCCTGCAGATCGACCTGGGCCATGCCCGACCGGCACAGGGCGCCGCCAACTGGCTGCCCACGCCGCACGGGCGCTTCTACCTCATCCTGCGCATGTACCACCCGCAGGCAGGCGCGCACCAATGGCCTGTTCCGCCCCTGCAGCCCGTGGCCGCATGAGACACGCCATGGACCTGAGCGCACTGGCCGAAGAGGCCGTCATCCACACCTGCCCGCTGTACGAGATGCGCCGCATGCGCGCGGCCACCTCGCCCCGGCGCAATGCGGCGGGCGAGGCTGCGCCCGCACCGCTGCGCTGGTGCAACCAGTTCGTGCATGCGCGCCAGCTGCTGCGCGCCGGCACCAGCCGCGTGGTCACGCCCAACAACGACACGCTCTACACCAATGCCTGGCTGGACCTGGGAGCCGGGCCGCTGGTGATCGACGTGCCCGACACGGCCGGCCGCTACTACGTGCTGGGCCTGCTGGACTTCTTCACCAATCCCTTCGCCCACCTGGGCCAGCGCCTGACGGGCACGGCGGCGCGCTCCTTCCTGGTCACGCCGCCCGGCTGGCAGGGGGCGCTGCCGCCACCGTTCGATGCGCCCGGCGCACACATTGCCGCGCCCACGCACTGGCTGTGGGTGATAGGCCGCATCCTGGTCGATGGCGAGCATGACCTGCCCGCCGTGCACGCGCTGCAGGACGGCTTTGCGGTGCGCCCGCTGGCCGACTGGCAGGCGGGCACGTCCTCGCAGGCCCGCGCCTTCGACCCGGACTGCGACCCCCAGGCCCCGCCAAATGCCGAGCACTATGCAGCCCAGGTGAATGCTGCCTTGCGCGACAACCCGCCGCCGGCAGGGCATGACGCCCGGGTCGCGCGCTTTGCGGCCGTGGGCCTGGGCGCCGGGCTGGGCGCACCCGATGCGCAACAGCAAGCCGCACTGCAGCGCGCCCTGGACAGCGTGCTGCCCCGGCTGCGCGCGGCCAGCACGGGCCGGCGCCTGGACTCGGGCTGGGAACTCCCCGCCCTGGTCGAAGGCAGTTTTGGCGACGACTTCCAGGCCCGCGCCGAAATTGCGCTCAAGTACATCGGCATGCTGGAAAGCCGCGAGGCCATCTACCCGCTGGCCTGGCATGACGCCCGGGGCCGGCCCCTGCATGGCAGCCGCCGTTACCGGCTGCGCTTTGCACCGGGCGCGCTGCCGCCCGTGCAGGCCTTCTGGTCCCTGACCCTCTACGGCGCCCACGACTGCATGCTGGTGGACAACCCCATCGACCGCCATGCCATCGGCGACCGCACGCCGGGCCTGCGCCCCGACGCTGATGGCTACGGCGATGGCGATGGCGATGGCGATGGCGGGTTGACTATCCACATCAGCCACGCGCCACCGGCCAGCGAAGACCACCGCGCCAACTGGCTGCCCGCGCCGCGCGAAGGCTTCTACCTGTGCCTGCGCGCCTACATGCCCCAGCCCGAACTGCTGGACGGCCGCTACGCCCTGCCCCCCATCGAACCAGAACAGGAGACCCCATGAACGCCAGAGACGACGACAAGCCCTTCTTGCTGGTGGGCACCGGCAGCGAAACCGTGGCGCCGGGCCTGCACATACTGCGCGGCCAGGGCCAGTCCTTCGTGGCCGAGACCGACGCGGGCCTGGTGGTGATCGACGCCGGCCCCGGCGGCAAGGTCAGCCAGGACATGATCGCCAGCCTGCGCCAGCTCAGCGACGCGCCCGTGCATGCGCTGTGCTATAGCCACGGCCACATCGGCTACAACGCGGGCGTGCCCGCCTGGCTGGAGCATGCGGCCGCGCGCGGAGAGCCCGTGCCGCGCCTGATCGCCCACCGCAACCTGCCGCGCCGCCAGGCACGCTACCGCGAGACCCGGGCGCTGCAGCACCGCATGGCCGAGATCCAGTTCAACCGCAGCGCGGGCTTTTTCGAGCACCGGCTGGACATGCACGAGCCCACCGAAACCTTCGACACACGGCTGGAGATAGGCAGCGGGGACAGCCGCATCGAGCTGTTCTGGGCGCCGTCCGAGACCGACGACGCCATCGCGCTGTGGAGCCCCGGCCAGCGCGTGCTGTACGGCGGCGCGGCGCTGCTGGACTCCATCCCCAACATCGGCACGCCCTTTCGCACGCTGCGCGACACCGTGCGCTGGGCCGACACGCTGCAGGCCATGGCCGCGCTGCGCCCGCTCAAGGCCGTGCGCGAGTTCGGCCCCGTGATCGAGGGCGAGCAGGCCGTGCAGCAGGTGCTGCTGCACACCGCACAGGCGCTGCGCTGGCTGCGCGCCGAAGTCGTGCGCCTGATGAACGAGGGCCTGAACGAGCAGCAGGTGCTCGCGGCCATGGACTATCCGCAGGAACTGTTCGGCGTGGAGTGGATGAAGCCCACCTATGGCGACCCCAGCTACATCGTGCGTGACATCTACCGTTCGGAAAACGGCTGGTGGGACCGCAACCCGACCACGCTGCACCCGGCCCCGCCCGAAGCCGCAAGCGCCGCCATTGCCGATGCCATCACCGACAAGCCCGGCCTGGTGGCCAGCGCCCAGGCGCTGGCAGACGCGGGCCAGTGGCAGCTGGCCCTGCATGTGATCGACGTGCTGGCCACGGCAGATGGCGACGCGCCCGAGATCGCCCTGGCCCGGCGCCTGAAGGCCGCCTGGCTGCGCGAGCGTGCGCGCGAGGTGGACAGCTATGTCTCGCGCAACCTCTACCGCGTGGGGGCCGACATGATCGAGCAGGGCCGGCAGGCGCGCCTGGGGCTGCGCTGACGGGGCCGCGCACAGGCAAGGCGACTCAAGGCGACACAAGGAGACAAGTGCATGAAGACGATGAAGAAGCACGGCATGGCCCTGGCACTGCTGCTGGCCATGGCCTGCACAGGCCACGCCCAGCCGGCACAGGATGCCGGCAACTACCCCGCCCGCCCCGTCACGCTGATCGTGCCCACGGCCGCCGCCGGCGGCACGGACACCATCGCGCGGGTGTTTGCCGAAGGCCTGACCCGGCTGCTCAGGCAACCCTTCGTGGTGGACAACCGGCCCGGCGCCAACGGCCTGGTCGGCGTGGAGCAGGCCGCGCGCAGTGCGCCGGACGGCTACCGGCTGCTGTTCACCTACACGGCGTCCATGGCCGTGAACCCCAGCCTCTACCGCAAGGTTCCGTATGACCCGATCAAGGACTTCGCCCCCATTGCGCAGATAGGCCGCGCGGGCAATCTGCTGCTGGTCTCGCGCGAGCTGCCCGTGCACACCCTCAAGGAGTTCGTGGCCTATGCACGCGCACGGCCCGGCCAGCTCAGCTACTGCTCCTGGGGCCAGGGCTCGGGCGGGCACCTGACCATGGAATTCCTGCTCAAGCAGGCCGGCCTGCAAATGCAGCATGTGCCCTACAAGGGCAGCAGCCCCTGCGTGCAGGGGCTGCTGGGCGGACAGGTGCAGGCCGCGTTTGCGGACACCTCGTCCACCGTGGAGCTGGTGCGTGCGGGCCGCGTGCGCGCCATCGCGCACAGCGGCGACAAGCGCATTCCCAGCCAGCCGGACCTGCCCAGCCTGACCGAGGCGGGCTACCCGTTCCACAACTATTCCTGGTACGGCCTGTTCGCGCCGGCCAGGACGCCGCAGCCCATCGTGGACAAGCTCAACGCCGCCATCAACCAGCTGCTGCAGGACCCGGCCACGGCCGGCAAGCTGGCCGAGCTCAACCTGACTGACCTGCCCCGGACCACGCCCGCGCAATTCGCCGACACGCTGCGCCAGGATCTGGCGGACTGGGGGCGGCTGGTGCGCGAGGTGGGCGTGCAGCTGGACTGAGCCGCAGGCCCTCGGAGGGCCAGGCTCACTCGGCGACGATATGCGCCTTGCGCACCACCTCGCCGAAGAGCTTCAGGCGCTCGGCCATCATCTTCTCGAAGGCGGCGGGGCTCATCTCCTCGGGCGCGACCACGCCGCGCTCCTTGAGGCTGGCCACCATGGCCGGCGCCGTGGCCGCCTGGCGGATGGCCTTGTACAGCGTCTGGACGATGGCGTCGGGCGTGCCCGCAGGCGCAGCGATGCCGGTCCAGGAACTCATGTTGAGCTGGGGATAGCCGACCTCGGCCATGGTGGGCACGTCGGGCAGCATGGGCAGGCGCTGCTCGGAGGCCACGACCAGGGCGCGCACCTTACCCGACTGCACGTGGGGCAGCATGAAGACCAGGTTGTCGAGGATGAACTGCACCTCGTTGCCGATGGCCGCCGTGACCAGCGGCGAGCCGCCGCGATAGGGGATGTGCGTGGCGAAGATGCCCGTGGCGGCCTTGAGCATTTCCACATTGAGCTGGCCCATGCTGCCGATGCCGGCGCTGCCGTAGTTGACCTGGCCGGGGCGCTTTTTCACGTACTCTATGAACTCCTGGAAGTTCTTCACGGGCAGGCTGGAATGCACCATCAGCGCATTGGGCTGGCGGCCCAGGATGGCGATGTTCTCGAAGTCCTTGATGGGGTCGTAGCCGATCTTGGGCTGGGTCAGCGGATTGGCAAGGTGGCTGCTCTGCGAGGACACGACCAGGGTGTAGCCGTCCGGCTTGGCGCGCGACACGTACTGCGTGGCCACCGAGCCGCCGGCACCAGGCCGGTTCTCCACCACGATGGGCGCGCCCAGGATGCGCGACAGGGGCTCGGCGTACTGGCGGCCCATGATGTCCACCGAGCCGCCGGGCGGAAACGGCACGACCAGCGTGATCGGGCGCGAGGGGTACTTGTCATCGGCGCGCGCGGCCAGCGGCGCCAGCGCGGACAGGCCCGCCAGGCCAAGGCCTGCGCCCAGCAGCTTGCGGCGGGTGGGGAGGGATGCGTTCACGGACAGGTTTTTCATGGGTATCAGCGGAGTCAAGGATGGTCGAAGATGGCGAGGGCCACGGCCTGGGCGCGCGGCACGAAGGTGGCCAGCTCGCAGTACTCGCGCTCGGTATGGGGATGGCCGCCCACGGGGCCGGTGGCGCACAGCGTGGGCACGCCCACCGAGGCGGTGAGGCCGCTGTCGGCCGCACCGCCCGTGAACTCGCCCTGCACATCAAAGCCCAGCGACTGCGCGCCGCGACGGTACAACTGCAGCAGCGCATCAGGCGTGGGCGCCATGGGCAGGGTGCGGCGCACGGCGGTGACGCGGCCCTGGGTGCGGGGCACGGATTCTTCCTCCACGATGGCGCGGATGCGCTCCATCAGCGCATCGGGATCGGTCTGGGCCGTGTAGCGCACATCGAGCTCGGCCTTGGCGTGGGGCGCCACCATGTTCGGCACGATGCCGCCCTGCAGCACGCCCACATTGGTGGTGGTGCCCGTGGCGGGATCGGTCAGCGCATGCAGGGCCAGCAGCTTGCGCGCCATGGCTTCCAGCGCGCTGGCGCCGGCCGCGTGGTTGATGCCCGCATGGGCGGCCACGCCCTGCACCTCGAACTCCACGGCCATCGATCCCTTGCGGCTGGTCACCAGGTTGCCGCTGGCGCGGCCCGGCTCGGCATTGAAGACGGCGCGCGCACCGCGCACCGTGTCCATGATGGTCTGGCGCGTGGCCGGCGAGCCGATCTCCTCGTCGCACGAGAAGAACAGCTTGAGCGGCGCGCCCAGGCCGCCGCAGCGCGCAAAGGCCTCGGCCACGAAGACGTTGAGCACCAGGCCCGATTTCATATCGGCCACGCCGGGACCGTAGGCCCGGCCGTCTTCCACGCGGAAGGGGCGGCGCGCCACGGTGCCGGCCGGAAAGACGGTGTCCATGTGGCCCATCAGATAGATGGGAGCGCCCTCGCCGGGCCCGGACACGTCGGCATGCAGCAGCACGCCGTAGCCGGGCACGTCCTCGAAGCGCACGGCCACGCCGGCCGCCTCCAGCCGCTCGCGCAGGGCCTGGGCCACGGCCAGGATGCCGGCTTCATCGCGGCTGCCGCTGTCGATATCGACAATCCTGTGCAACAGGTCTTGCATGGCCTGCTGCTGGCCGCCCAGCCAGTCCAGCAGTCTCGCGCGCTGCTGCACGCGGCTTTGTTCGAGGGTATCGTGCATGGTGGAATCTCCAGAGTGCATGCAGTGTTGCACGCGACCCCCTATTTTGCAATACACATTGCATATACAAGAAAAACATGAAATCACCATTGCAAAAAGCCGCGCTGCTGCTGCCGCAGCGCCTGGCGCAGCAGGGCGCGGACCTGACGGCCAGCGAGCAGACGCTGGCCCAGACCCTGGGCAGCGACTACCCGCATGCGCTGCTGGAATCGGCCACCGCCCTGGCAGCGCGCACAGGCACCAGCGCCTCGACCGTGGTGCGCCTGTTCGCCAAGCTCGGCTATGCCAGCTATGCCGAGGCCCAGCGCGAGGCGCGCGGCGAGGTGACGGCGCTGCTGCAGACGGCCGCCCAGCGCGCGCCCGTGCTGCTGGGCGCGCAGCGCAGCCTGAGCGAGTGCGTGGACGATGCGCTGCTGCACGACCAGCACAACATCCAGGCCACGCGCGAAGGGCTGGACATGGCGGCCTTCGAGGCCATGGCCCGCAAGCTTGCGCAGGACGAGGGCCGCGTGTTCGTGCTGGCCCAGCTCAACAGCTCGCCGGTCTCCGCCTGGCTGGCCCTGCACCTGAACATGTGCCGCCCCGGCGTGCAGCAGCTGGACGCGGGCGCCATCGCGCCGACCGACCAATTGCTTTGGATAGGCCCTGCGGACACGCTGCTGGCCTTCAGCGTGAGCCAGTATTCACGCGGCACCTACGAGGTGGCGCAGCGATTTTCGGAAGCCGGCGCCCGGGTGCTGGCCATCACCGACAGCCCCACGGCCCCCCTGGCCACCGTGGCCCACCACTGGCTGCAGGTGCGCACGGCCAATGCCTCGCCCTTCCACTCCTACACGGCCGCCTTCTACCTGTGCAATGCCCTGGTCTCGGCCGTGGCCCAGTTGCGCCACAAGGACGTGTCCGAGGCCCTGGCCCGGCGCGACGCGCTGTGGCGGGAGTTCAACCACCAGTTGATCAGGACGCCCGAGCCGCGCGGGCCGGCTCGCGCCGCGCGCAAGCCACCCGCGCGCAGGTCTTCTACATAGACCAGTAGTACTTGAAGCTCAGCGTGGCCTCGCGATCCACGCCGCGGAAGATGCCTGCGAAGTACTTGCGGTTGAAGAGGTTGTTGATGTTCAGCGCGATGCGGTACTGCGGCGTCTCGTAGGCCAGCGCCAGGTCGGCCAGCGTGGCGGAGTCGTTGATGTTCAGCGTGCCGTCCGCTGCCACGTTGTAGGGAGAGCGACCCTTGTAGCGCAGGCCGCCGGCCACCATCAGGCCCGGCACCGCGCGCGGTCGGTAGTCCAGCCACAGGCTGGCCATGTGGCGTGTGGTCTGTATGGTCTGGCGGCCGATTTCGGCGGGCCGGTTGCTCTGCGTGGTGCGCGGGTCCAGGTAGGTGTAGCTGGCCAGCGCGTTCAGCTCGCGCGTGAGCGCGAAGCGGCCTTCCAGCTCCAGCCCCGTGGAGCGCACCTCGCCCGTCTGGATGCTGAAGCGCGGGTGGTCGTGGTCCAGCGTGGTGACGTTGGTCTGGCGCAGGTCGAAGACCGAGGCCGTGATCAGCGAGGTGCTTCCCGGAGGCTGGTACTTCACGCCCGCCTCGTACTGCTTGCCGCGCCGGGGCTCGAACGGATTGCCGTCGTACTGCAGGCCCGTGACCGGATCGAAGGAGGTCGCGTAGCTCGCATAGGGCGCCCAGCCGCTGTCGAACAGGTAGAGCAGGCCCGCGCTGCCGGTGGTGGCGCTGTCGCTCATGCGCGGCTGGGTGCTGCTGTTCTGCGTGGTGCGCGCCTGGTCATGGCGCAGGCTGAGATTGGCCACCCAGCGGTCCCACTTGAACTGGTTGAGCGTGTAGATGCCGGTCTGGCGCAGGTCCGTGCGGCTGTCCTCCAGCTCTGGATAGGCGATGGACTGGCCATAGGCGGGGTCGAGCATGTCCAGGTCGGGCACATCCCAGCCAAAGCCCAGCCAAAGCCCAGGCCGCCGCGCTCCCTGTACTTCACATGGTCCATGCCGAAGGCCATCCGGTGCTGCAGCCCGCCCCAGCGCAGGTCCTTCTGCAGGCGGGTGTCCAGCGCCAGCGTGCGGCCCTTGGTGCGCTGGGCCAGGCTGGCGCGCGAGACGCTTCGGCCGTCGGCCAGCACGTCCATGGCGTAGATGTGGCGGTAGTCGATGTCGATGGTGGAGTAGCGCAGGTTCTGCGTGAGCTGCCAGCCGCTGTCGGTCTGGTGCGAGAACTCGTAGCCCAGCGATCGCGTGTCGCGGTCGAAGCGGTCGAAGGACGGGTCGCCGGCCGTCAGGTGCGCGGGCAGGTCCTTGATCTGCGGGTAGGTGAACAGGCTGGGCCACCAGGACTTGGGCGTGCCGCGCTCGCGCGAGTAGCTGCCCAGCACGGTCAGGTGGGTGCGGCCGGAGAGGTTCCAGCGCAGCGAGGGCGCAATGGAGATGCGGTCATCGCGCGAGCCCACGGTGCGTCCGTCGCTGTCACGCGCCTTGAGGTTGAGCCGGTACAGCAGGTCGCCCGAAGCATCCAGCGCGCCGCCCAGATCGGCCGTGGCCTGGGCGCGCTGGTAGCGGCCATAGGACAGGCCCACGCTGTTCACATGGTCGGCCTCGGGTTTCTTGGAGACCACGTTGATCACGCCGCCCGGCCGCCCTTGGCCAAAGAGCACGGAGGCCGGGCCCTTGATGACCTCGATGCTGTCCAGCTCGTCGATCTCGTCGTTCCACGAACCATAGGTGCCGGCCGAGAACTGCCGCAGGCCGTCCTTGTAGTAGGAGCTGCCATCGCTGAACCCCCGGATGATGGCACCCGTCATGCGCAGGTCCGCGCCAGTGACTTCGGTGGACACGCCGGCCGTGTACGACAGGGCCTGCTCGATGCTCTTGGGCGCCTGGTTCTGCAGCTGCTCCTGGGTGACGATGGAGATGGAGCGCGGCGTCTCGATCAGCGGCGTATCCAGCTTGGTGCTGGCGCTCCTGCCGCTGCCCACGTAGCTGCCCGGCGCGGCCATGCGCTGCGATGTCACGTTGACCGTGGACAGCGTGGTGCCTGCAGACGGCTGAGGCTGCGGCGCAGGCGCCTTGCGCAGCGTGAACGTGCCCTGCTCGGTGCTGTGCGCGGTCACGCCGGTGCCAGCCAACAGCCGGTCCATGGCCTCCTGCGGCGTGAAGCTGCCTTGGAGGGCCGGCGCCTGGCGGCCGCCCAGCACGGCTTCGTCGTACAGCACCTGGAACTGGGTCTGGCGGCCAAAGGCGCGCAGCGCGTTGATCAGCGGCTGCACCGGCTGATCAAAGGCCAGGCGCTGTCCGGATGACGGCATCGGTGAAGAGGCGGCCGGCTGCTGAAGCTGTTGCGCACGGGCGGACGGCGCGGCCCCCATGCCGGCCACGGCACCGGCCACCAGCCACGCCAGCAGGCGCGGCCTGGCCTGCGGGCCGGCGCCCTGCTCCTTTATGTTCCTGTGTCGGGCATGCGTGCCCCTGCCTGCGAATTCCCTGCCTGCTGCTTCTTGCGCTCTCATTGCCACTCCGTTGCTGTGCCGTTGCACGGGCACGCGACGGGCAGGCTGCAGGCAGCCGTCGCGGGCGATCAGGAACCGCGCCGGACAAGCCATTCCAGCCCACCCGCGCATGCGCGTCAGGTGTTGCGGCCGTTGGCTGGGGCGTGAGGGACGAGCGCCCTCGGTGATCCTTGGCTGGCAGCCGTGCGGGCCTGGAAAATCCACGCCCCTGCCCCTATAGAAGCCAAGACCGGTGCAAAGCTGGAACCTGGGGTTGGTCGTCAATTTGAAACAAAATGTTTTTCAATCTTCGATTCATCCCCGCACGATCAACCAACCTCCGCCGCTGAGCGGCTGCACGCGTACCGCAATCAAGGCCGGCAGCGCGCGCACAAAGCGCTCGGGCGCGGCCGTGGCCAGCAGGCCCGAGACACGCAGGCGGCCCAGCGACTCGTCGCCCAGCTCCACGGGCGCACCCAGATAGCGCGACAGCTCCTGCGCCACCTCCGCCAGCGGCGTGCCGCTGAAGCGCACTTGGCCCGTGCGCCAGTCGCCCACGCTGTCCGCATCGGCCACCACGGTGCTGTGCCGGCCGGCGCTGTCCACAGCCACGCCCGCGCCTGCCGCCAGCAGCAGGACATCGCCCCCGACCCGCTCCCGCTCGGGCCGCAGCTGCACCTTGCCCTCCAGCACCTTCACCACCAGCCGGGGCGGCCCGGCGCGCACATTGAACGCGGTGCCCACCACCCGGACGCGGCTGGCGCCGGAGTCCACGGTGAAGGGCCTGTCCGGGCCGGGCGTGACCTCGAAGAAGGCCTCGCCCCGATCCAGCACCACCTCGCGGCGGCGCGGGTAGTAGCGCACCTGAAGTTCGCTGTCCACGTTGAGGGCCACGCGCGAGCCATCGGGCAGCTCGATGCTCTGCGTCTGCCCGGGCGCCGTGCGGGCCTGCAGCGTATAGCCCGGCGTGTGATCCCAGCGGTACCAGCCACCCCAGGCCAGCAGCGAGACCACCGCCAGCACGGACAGGGCTGCCGCAGGGCGGCCGGGCCAGCGGGCATGAACGCGCTGGCGCGGCGGCGCGGCCGCTGGTGCAGCGCCGACGGCAGGCGCGGCGGGCGGCACCGCTGCGCCAAACTCATCGGGAAACAGTTCCCTGAGCTGTGGCGCTCCATGCCAGTGGCGCGACATGCCTTCGAAGATGCTGCGGTGCAGCGGGTTGGCGCCCAGCCATGCGTCCAGCGCGCGCTCATCGGCGCCCGTCCAGTCCGGCTGCTGGCGGCGCACGAACCAGTCGGCCGCCCTGTCATGCAGCCCCACCAGCTCCTGCGGCGAAACGCCCGGTGGAAGTTCGTTGCTCATCGTGTGTTCCCTGCGGCGCCCGGCCACTGCTCGTCTGAGCGCAGCAGGGCACGCATTTGCTCGGCGCTGGCGTAGCGTACGCGGATCTCGCAATAGGACAGTGCCCGGCTCAGGTGGCGCGAGACCATGCGCACGGTGATGTCCATGCGCTCGGCCGTCTGCTCCAGCGTCAGTTCCTGCACGCGGTGAAGCACGAAGGCCTGGCGCTGGCGCTCGGGCAGCTCGTTCAGGGCATCGCGCAGCCGGGCCAGGCGCTGGCGGCGCTCATCGTCCAGCGCATGATCGGCTCTGTCGCGGGCCGGCAGGGACTCGACCTCGTCGCGGCAATCCTCCACGGACACCAGCCGCACACCGGCCTGCTGCGGCGCCGTGCGGTGCGCGAAGGCCGCCACGCTGCGCACGACCTGATGCAGATAGGGCCGCTCTTCGTCCACGGGCAGGCACTTGTCGGCCGACAGCATGCGCACGAAGACCTCCTGGGAGGCATCCTCGATATCGGCCGGGCTCTTGAAGTACCGCGCCAGCATGCGCTGCAGCGGCTTGCGCCAGCGGGTGTAGAGACTGCGGGAATGGCCACCGGGCTCTCCCGGGGCGTCGTCGCGCTTCATGGCAGGCATGGCACGGCGGACGTGGAAGTTGTCCGGCGGCGGGGTAATGGGGGCGGAATCTGGAGCACGATGCAAACAGCTGAGCCGGCGATTGTATCGAGAACGATTCTCATCATCAGCTCGCCTTGGCCACAAAAAAAGGGCGCCGAAGCGCCCCTTGATTGCCGTGCCCGCAAGGGCCGCACCGGTTCAGTGCTGCAGGATCTTGTTGAGGAATTCCT
The DNA here is from genome assembly GCF_014170385.1 of Delftia sp. UME58. Classification (NCBI taxonomy): domain Bacteria; kingdom Pseudomonadati; phylum Pseudomonadota; class Betaproteobacteria; order Burkholderiales; family Comamonadaceae; genus Delftia; species Delftia sp. UME58. The sequence continues at coordinate 8,896 of NZ_LZZV01000103.1, read as the reverse complement.
TGGTCCGGGGCTGGCGCGCTTCCGGGTTGCCGAAGAATTCGTCCTTGGAGCAGTCCTCCAGGATCTTGCCGCCCACGTCCATGAAGATCACGCGGCTGGCCACCTTGCGTGCGAAGCCCATTTCGTGGGTCACGCACATCATGGTCATGCCTTCGTTGGCCAGGCCGATCATCACGTCCAGCACTTCACCGACCATTTCGGGGTCCAGCGCGGAGGTGGGTTCGTCGAACAGCATCACGATGGGGTCCATGGACAGCGCGCGCGCAATGGCCACGCGCTGCTGCTGGCCGCCCGACAGCTGGCCCGGGAACTTGTCCTTGTGCGCCGTCAGGCCCACGCGGTCCAGCATCTTCAGGCCGCGCTTCTTGGCATCGTCCGGGCTGCGACCCAGCACCTTGATCTGGGCGATGGTCAGGTTCTCGGTCACCGACAGGTGCGGGAACAGCTCGAAGTGCTGGAACACCATGCCCACGCGGCTGCGCAGCTGGGGCAGGTTGGTCTTGGGATCGTGCACGGCCACGCCGTCCACGAAGATCTCGCCCTTCTGGAAGGGCTCCAGCGCGTTGATGGTCTTGATCAGCGTGGACTTGCCCGAGCCCGAAGGGCCGCAGACCACCACGACCTCACCCTTCTGGATGTTGGTGGAGCAGTCGGTCAGCACCTGGAAGCTGCCGTACCACTTGGAAACGTTCTTGAGTTCAATCATTGGTTCACTCCGACTCGTGTCAGTTGTCCATCGCCGCGCCGACAAGGGGCGCGGTCATGGGGGCGGGACGGCCAGCAAGGGCCGCCCCGCAGCCAAGGCCGTCGTCCCCCTTGAAGGGGGAAGGCGCGAAGCGACTCAGGGGGTGGTGTGTCATCGAATGATGGCAATCTTTTTGTGCAGGCGCTTGACTGCCCACGAGAGCGAGTAGCACAGCACGAAGTAGGTCACGCCAGCGGCCAGATAGGATTCGATGGGACGGCCATAGTTCTTGCCCGCCACTTCGAAGCCCTTGAGCATGTCGTAGGCACCGATGGCATAGACCAGCGAGGTGTCCTGGAACAGGATGATGGTCTGTGTCAGCAGCACGGGCAGCATGTTGCGGAAGGCCTGCGGCAGCACCACGAGGCGCATGTTCTGCCCATAGGTCATGCCCATGGCCTGGCCCGCGGAGACCTGGCCGCGCGGGATGGACTGGATGCCCGCGCGCATGATCTCGCTGAAGTAGGCCGCCTCGAAGGCGATGAAGGTGATGATGGCCGAGACCTCGGCGCCGATGGGCCGACCGATGATCAGCGGCATCAGCAGGAAGAACCACAGGATCACCATCACCAGCGGCACGGAGCGCATGCCGTTGACGTAGAGCGTGGCGGGCACATCAAGCCACTTCTTGCCGGACAGGCGCATCAGCGCCAGCACGGTGCCGAAGAGCACGCCGCCGATGGTGGCGATGACGGTCAGCGTCAGGCTGAAGTACAGGCCCTTCAGCACGAAGTTGCTGAACAGGTCCCAGGTGAAGAACGACCAGTCGATTTGCAGGTTCATGTCAGTGTCCTCCGCCGCTGGCAGCGATCAGACCCGGGACGCGCGAACGCTTCTCGATGAAGGCCATGATGCGGTTGATGGCAAAGGCGGAAATCACATACAGGCCGGTGACGGCCAGATAGATCTCGATGCCGCGCGAAGTCTCTTCCTGCGCCTGCATGGCGAACATGGTCAGCTCGGCCACGGACACGGCGAAGGCCACGGACGAGTTCTTGAACACGTTCATGGTCTCGCTGGTCAGCGGCGGGATGATGATGCGGAACGCCATGGGCAGCAGCACGTAGCGGTAGTACTGGAACGTGGTGAAACCCATCGCCATGCCCGCATAGCGCTGGCCGCGCGGCAGCGCCTGGATGCCCGAACGCACCTGCTCGGCGATACGCGCCGAGGTGAAGAAACCCAGTGCCAGCACCACGAGCACGAAGCCCGGCAGCGACTTCAACGCAGGAACAAAGGACGGCACCACGTGGTACCACATGAAGATGTGGACCAGCAGCGGAATATTGCGAAACAGCTCCACCCAGGCATTGCCCAGCCGCACGATCCACGGCCGGCCTTCCAAAGTGCGCAGCGTGCCGATCAGCGATCCGACGACCAGTGCGATCACCAGCGACAGCAGCGACACGGAAATGGTCCAGCCCCAGGCCGACAGCATCCAGTCCAGGTAGGTGATATCGCCGTTCTTGCCGAAGCAGCTTTGACCGACCTCTTGGGTAATGGTGTCCTGGCAGAACACCTGCCAATCCCAACTCATAGGAGCACCCCTTCATTCAAAACACGAAATGCGTGCCGGCAGAAAACCGGCGACGCAACAAAAAACGCCCCTTCCAACCGCATGGCAGAAGGGGCGGCATTCAGCTGGTGCTTACTTGACTTCGTACGACTCCATGGGCTTGTCGTTGGGGTGGGCCCATGCGTCCTTGGTGGCGTCGGACAGCGGCAGGCCGACCTTCACGTTGGCCGGGGGAATCGGCTGCATGAACCACTTGTCATAGAGCTTGGCCAGCGAGCCGTCGGCGATCTGGCGCTTGATGGAATCGTCCACGGCCTTCTTGAAGGCGGGGTCGTCCTTGCGCAGCATGCAGGCGATGGGTTCGACCGACAGGGTTTCGCCGACGATCTTGTAGTCGGCAGGTGCCTTGGACTTGGAGATGTTGGCGGCCAGGATGGAGCCGTCCATGATGAAGGCGTCGGCACGGCCGGTTTCCAGCATCAGGAAGCTGTCCGCGTGGTCCTTGCCCATGACTTCCTTGAAGGTCAGGCCGTCGGCGCGCTTGTTCTTGCGCAGGGTCTGCACCGAGGTCGTGCCCGTCGTCGTGACGATGGTCTTGCCGTTCAGGTCCTTGATGCCGGTGATGCCGGAGTTGCCCTTGACGGCGATGCGCACTTCTTCCACGTAGGTGGTCACGGCAAAGGCCACATCCTTCTGGCGGGCCTGGCTGTTGGTGGTGGAGCCGCACTCGATGTCCACGGTGCCGTTGGTCACCAGGGGGATACGGTTTTGCGAGGTGACGGGCTGGTACTTGATGTCCAGCTTGGCCAGGCCCAGCTGCTTCTGGATGTCGGCCAGCACGCGCTCGCCCATCTCGGTATGGAAGCCCACGTACTTGCCATTGCCCAGCGTGTAGCCCAGGCCGGAGGATTCACGCACGCCCAGCGTCACGGCGCCGGAGGACTTGATCTTGGCCAGGGTGTCGCCAGCCTGCGCGAAAGCGCTGCCTGCAGCCAGGGCGGTCACGGCGATGGCCAACAAATGCTTTTTCATACGGGTCTCCTGAGATGAGAACGAAAACGGTCTTGATGAGAACGGTCGAGTCGCCTTGTGGGCTGGCTCGAACTATCAACGATGTGACACATATTGTGCAATCACGCACGGTGCCGGAGCACCGACACGTGCTAGGGCTTTCCAGCACGTCAGCCGGATTCAGGCAAGCAACTGCCGTGCCATGGCACGCGTTTCCTGCCCGATCCAGCGCACCTGCGGTCCTGCACACGGCGTGGTTGCTGTGCGCGCACTCTAATGCCAGGGCCGGTGGCACAGCCAATGCCGTTTGCAAAAGCCCTTATGCGCGCCATGCATAATAGGTGTTTACCCTAGGCATAACCCGTGCACCAAGTCGGGCTCTTGCCGGGCACCCGCTTGCACCAACGTGCAGCAAAAAGGGGCTGCGAGAGCCCCTTTTTTTTCCTCATGCGTGCCGCCTGGCGCGTCAGCCGATGGTCTCGCCCTGCTCCAGCAGGAAGTTCCACAGCGCGCCGGCCACGCCCTGGGGCGCATCCTTGCTGGCGGGTTTTTCACGGTAGGCGCGCACTTCCATGTCCATGCGGAAACCGCTGTCGCCCGCAGGCGCGGCGCTGACCAGTCGCCCGGCCTCCAGCTCGTTGCGCACGGCGCTGAACGGCAAAAAGGCGACGCCATGGCCTTCCAGCGCCATGGCCTTGAGGCCTTCGGCCATGTCGGTCTCGTAGACGCGTTCCAGGTGCACGGCCTCGGCGGCTTCCTTGAGGATGAGCTCCGTCACCCGGCCCAGGTAGGCACCGGGCGCATAGCCCAGATAGGGCAGCGGCTGGCCCTGGCGGCCCGGCAGCTGGTGCAGCGGCAGGCCGTCGGCGTCGGGCTTGGCGTAGGGGGCGAGCACCTCGTGGCCCAGGCTGACCATCTCGTAGCGCGCCGGGTCAAGCTGGAAGGGCTGGGACGGATGGAAGTAGGCGATCAGCAGGTCGCAGCCGCCCTCCACCAGGCGCATCACGGCGTCGTGCACGTTGAGCGCGAATAGCCGGCTGCGGAAGGGCCCGAACTTGGCCTGCACGCTGGAGACCCAGTTCGGGAAGAAGGTGAAGGCCAGCGTATGCGGCACCGCAAACCCCACCATGCCCTTGCCCGCGCTGACATGGGCACGCAGCATGGTGCGCGTGCTCTGCAGCGACTGCAGCATCTCCAGCGCCTGGTCGTACATGGTCTTGCCGGCCGGCGTGAGCCGGGTCGGGTAGGAGCTGCGGTCCACGAGGTCGGTGCCGGCCCAGGCTTCGAGCGCCTGGATGCGGCGCGAGAACGCGGGTTGCGTCACATGGCGCAGTTGGGCCGAGCGGCTGAAACTGCGTGTTTCAGCCAGGCTGACGAAATCTTCTAGCCATTTGGTTTCCATGGCCGCCATTATCCGCTGTGATGGAAGGCACCCCCTCTCTGTCCGGGAGGGGGACGGCACCTTCGGTGCGGGGCGGCCCTTCCTCGGCGCCTCCACGCGGGGGCGTGCCCGTATCAACGTCCAGCATGGGCCGCCACACTGAGGAAACCGCCATCTGATGCGGCGCTCGTATGCGCACATAATGGCGCTTCGCCGCATTTACCCAATGTGACATTTTTCCCTCACGGCCCCCGGCACACGACGCCGAGGAAGCTCAGTGACTGCATCTGCCCCGCCATGTGTAATTTTCTGACTCCCCGCGTCCATGTCATCCCCTCCCACCGAAAACGGCGCCGCTGAGACGCCCTCGCAGCCGGACGAGCCGCGTTCGCTGCGCATCGAGGACTGGCTCACCGTGGTGATCATGGCCCTGCTGGCCCTGATCACCTTCGCCAATGTGCTGGTGCGCTACTTCACCTCCTCCTCCTTCGCCTGGACCGAGGAAATCTCGGTCTTCCTGATGATCCTGCTGGCCATGGTCGCGGGCTCGGCGGCCGTGGCGCGCAACGCCCATATCCGCATCGAGTACTTCGCCGAAGGCGGCAGCGCCCTGCGCAGGAAGCGCCTGGCACGCTTCGGCACGCTGATGGTGGCCCTGCTGTTCGCCGTGATCGCCGCCTTGAGCGTGCGCGTGGTCTGGGACGACTACCGGTTCGAGGAAACCTCGCCCGGCATCGGCGTGCCGCAGTGGTGGTATTCGATGTGGCTGCCCATCTGCTCGGCACTGATCACGCTGCGCGCGCTGCAACTGTTCCAGCGCCAGGGGCGCCCCGGCGCCTTCGTGGACGAGGAGAAGGCGCCATGATCGCGACCCTGCTCTTCATCGCCTTCCTGGGCCTGATGTTCCTGGGCGTGCCCATCGGCGCGGCCCTGGGCCTGGCGGGTGCCGCCGCCATCGCGCTGGCCAGCCCCGACACGCAGTGGTACGGCCTGCTGGCCGTGCCGCAGAACTTCTATGCGGGCCTGGGCAAGTACCCGCTGCTGGCGATTCCGATGTTCGTGCTCGTGGGCTCGATCTTCGATCGCTCGGGCGTGGCGCTGCGCCTGGTGAACTTCGCCGTGGCCATCGTGGGCCGCGGCCCCGGCATGCTGCCCCTGGTGGCGATTGCCGTGGCCATGTTCCTGGGCGGCATCTCGGGCTCGGGTCCGGCCAATGCCGCCGCCGTGGGCGGCGTGATGATCGCGGCCATGAGCCGCGCCGGCTATCCCGGCAGCTTCTCGGCCAGCGTGGTGGGCGCGGCTGCGGCCACCGACATCCTGATCCCGCCGTCCGTGGCCTTCATCATCTACTCGGTGCTGGTGCCCGGCGCCTCGGTGCCGGCGCTGTTTGCGGCCGGCATGATCCCCGGCATCCTGGCCGGCGTGGCGCTGATCATTCCCGCCGTGTGGATGTCGCGCAAGCACAAGATGGGTGCGCTGGAATCGTCCATGCCGCGCCCGCCGTTCTGGCGCAGCCTGCGCGAGGCCTCCTGGGGCCTGGCCGCTCCGGTGCTGATCCTGGGCGGCATGCGCGCCGGCTGGTTCACCCCCACCGAGGCCGCCGTGGTGGCCGTGTTCTACGGCCTGTTCGTGGGCATGGTGATCCACCGCACCATCACGCTGCGCGACCTCTACCCCATCCTGCGCGAGGCCGGCGAGCTGTCGGCCGTGATCCTGCTGGTGGTATCGCTGGCCGGCATCTTCGCGTTCTCGCTGTCCACGCTGGGCGTGATCGATCCGGTGGCCAAGGCCATCGTGGACTCGGGCCTGGGCGAGTACGGCGTGATGGCGCTGCTGATCCTGCTGCTGATCACCGTGGGCATGTTCCTGGACGGCATCTCCATCTTCCTGATCTTCGTGCCGCTGCTGCTGCCGATCATGCAGCACTACAACTGGGACCCGGTGTGGTTCGGCGTCATCCTCACGCTCAAGGTGGCGCTGGGCCAGTTCACGCCGCCGCTGGCCGTGAACCTGATGGTGTCCTGCCGCATCGCGGGCGTGCGCATGGAGTCCACCGTGCGCTGGGTCGGCCCCATGCTGCTGGCCATGTTCCTGGTGATGATCGCCGTGATCGCCTTCCCGCAGCTGGCCCTGTGGCTGCCCGCCCGTCTGGGTTATTGAGCACCCCCTGAGCCGCTACGCAGCTTCCCCCTCTCTCGCTGCGCGGGAGGGGGACGACACCCTCGCTGCGGGGCGGCCCTTGCTAGGCGTCCCTGGCTTGGGACGCGCCAGTTGCATAGACTGGCAATCGCTTTCGGTGCCATTGACTTACAAATCATTCCAATTTCACAAGGAGACCTTCGCAATGAAACTTCGCAGCTTCCTCGCCAGCGGCCTGGCCGCAGCAGCGGCCCTGGCCCTGTCTTCTGCGCCCCTGATGGCACATGCCCAGGCCAAGTACAAGAGCGAGTACCGCATGTCGCTGGTGCTGGGCACGGCCTTTCCCTGGGGCAAGGGCGGCGAGATCTGGGCCAACAAGGTGCGCGAGCGCACCAACGGCCGCATCAACATCAAGCTCTACCCGGGCGTGTCCCTGATCCAGGGCGACCAGACGCGCGAATTCAGCGCGCTGCGCCAGGGCGTGATCGACATGGCCGTGGGCTCCACGCTGAACTGGTCGCCCCAGATCAAGGAGCTGAACCTGTTCGCCCTGCCCTTCCTCATGCCCGACTATGCGGCCGCCGATGCGCTCACGCATGGCGAGCCCGGCAAGCGCCTGTTCCAGCGCCTGGAAAAGGCCGGCGTGGTGCCGCTGGCCTGGGGCGAGAACGGCTACCGCGAGATCAGCAACTCCAAGCACGCCATCAAGACCCCTGCCGACCTCAAGGGCCTGAAGATCCGCGTCGTGGGCTCGCCGCTGTTCCTGGATACCTTCACCGCGCTGGGCGCCAACCCCACGCAGATGAGCTGGGCCGATGCCCAGCCCGCCATGGCCAGCGGCGCCGTGGACGGCCAGGAAAACCCCGTCTCGGTCTACATGGCCGCCAAGCTGCAGTCCGTGGGACAGAAGCATCTGACGCTGTGGGGCTACATCAACGATCCGCTGATCTTCGTGGTCAACAAGGACATCTGGGCCACCTGGACCAAGGAAGACCAGGACATCGTGCGCCAGGCCGCCGTGGACGCGGCCAAGGAGCAGATCGTGATCGCACGCAAGGGCATGATCGAGGCCGACAAGCCCCTGCTCAAGGACCTGGCCGCCAATGGCGTGACCGTGACCCAGCTCACGCCGGCCGAGCGCGAAGCCTTCGTCAAGGCCACGCGCCCCGTCTACGACAAGTGGAAGCAGCAGGTCGGCGCCGACCTGGTGGATGTGGCGGAGAAAGCCATTGCCGCGCGAACTCGTTAGAATGCTATCGGTTGATCGCACACTCCGGTAGAAGCAAAAGGCCCCGCTCTGCGGGGCCTTTTTTTTCGCCATGACCCGTCCTGACCTGGGTTGACACCTTTTCCTCTCAGAAAAGGCAAGTCAATGGAATCAAGGGTCAAACGCACGCAGCGGGACTACACGCTGGCTTTTAAGCTGTCGGTGGTCGATCAGGTGGAAAAAGGCGATCTCACGTACAAACAGGCCCAGGAGCGCTACGGCATCCAGGGCCGTTCGACCGTGTTGGTGTGGCTGCGCAAGCATGGTCGCCAAAACTGGAGTTCGGCATCATCCGGGCTTGCCATGCCAGTACCGATCAAGAAGCCCTCATCTGCACCTGCTGCACCGCTGACTCCCGAGCAGAAGATCAAGGCCCTCGAAGTCCAGCTTCGCGAAGCCAACGAGAAGGCCCAACTGTTCGAGGCGGTGATCGATGTCCTGAAGAAGGACTACGGGGTGCGCATCGTAAAAAAGCCTTTGGGCAAGTCCTCTCGCAAAAGCTCCTCCCGGGGCTGAGCGTGGCGAGGGCTTGCCGCCATTGGGGCGTCAGCCGCCAAGCCTACTACCAGCAGTTGCAGCATCAGCAGCAACGCTGTGCGCGTGCCGACACCGTGATCGAGCTCGTTCGCGACGTGCGCCTGCGTCAGCCCCGGTTGGGCGCGCGCAAGCTGCACCATCTGCTCGCGCAGCCGCTGCAGCACGCCGGCGCGAGCCTGGGGCGCGATGCGTTGCTGGACGTGCTGCGCGAGGCGCGCATGCTGGTGGCGCCGAAGCGGGCGTATCACAAGACCACCGACAGCCATCATCGGTTTCGACGCCATCCCAACTTGCTCAAGG
>NZ_LZZV01000102.1:0-106533 GCF_014170385.1 Delftia sp. UME58 | reverse complement strand
GTTCAGGGGCTGGGGGCGGGCGGCATGTCGGTGGCGCTGTATGTGCTGGTGGGCCGGCGGTATCCCGAGGCACTGCGGCGGCGTATTTTTGCGGCGTTTGCCACGGCCTGGGTGGTGCCCGCGCTGGTGGGGCCGGCGTTTAGCGGCCTGGTGGTGGAGCACCTGGGCTGGCGCTGGGTGTTCCTGGGCGTGCCCCTGCTGGCCTTGCCGGCCGGGGCGATGCTGCGCCCGGCGCTCCAGGGCCTGGGCGGCCATGGCCAGGGCATGCAGGGCGGTGTGCGGCGCGGGCTGTGGGCCCTGGGTGCGGCCACGGGCATCTGCCTTCTGTATGTGGGCGGGCAGAGGCAATCGGCGGGCGCCTTGGGGGCGGTGGCGGTGGCCGCGGCCTTGTCGCTGGTCTGCACCTGGAAGCTCTTGCCGGCCGGCACGCTGCGCGCCGGGCGCGGGCTGCCCAGCGTGATCGCCTTGCGCGGTCTGGTGTTTGCAGCATTCTTCGGGGCCGAGGCGTTCCTGCCGCTGGTGCTGGCGCGCGAGCACGGGCTGTCAGCGCCCATGGCGGGGCTGGTGCTGAGCGCGGGTGCGCTGGGCTGGTGTTCCGCCTCCTGGTACCAGGGACACAGCCGCAACGGCTGGAGCCGTCACCGCTTCCTGCGCGTGGGCACCAGCGCGGTGCTGGCGGGCGTGCTGCTGACGGCATCGGTGGCCTGGCCGGCCGTGCCCGTGTGGGTGGCGGTGGTGGGCTGGATCGTGTCGGGGCTGGGCATGGGCCTGCTGTCGGCAAGCCTGTCGGTGCTCACGCTGTCCATGTCCGCACCCGGCGAGCAGGGCGCCAACAGCTCGGCCCTGCAGCTGTGCGAGGCCATTGCCGTGGCGGCCACCCTGGCGATTGGCGGATCGCTGTTCGCGGCCTTGCTGGAGACTTCGGCCCAGGCGGCCTATCTGGCGAATTTTGGGGTTGCGGCCGGGGCGGCGGTGCTGGCGGCGGTGATCGTGGGGCGAACGGATACGCGGCAGGTGTTTGTGGGGTGAGGAGCCGGCTTTGCCATCACAAAGATCGCTGGATGAGTGTTTAAGCCTGGCTCTGTAGGACGTGCGCGCAGGGGCTGGCGCGCCCCGGGACCACGCCTTGCCCCGTGGCGCCTGTGCTGTGATGGCGGCTTGTCCAACCAACGCACAGGAGAAACACATGTCCGAGAAAACCGCTTCCGTCCATTGGGAGGGTGCCGGCAAGTCCGGCCAGGGCCGCATCAGCACGGAGACCGGCGCGCTCAAGGACCATCCCTACGGGTTCGGCAGCCGCTTCGGGGATGATCGCAAGGGAACCAACCCCGAGGAGATCGTGGGCGCCGCGCATGCGGCGTGTTTCACGATGGCCTTTGCCTTTGCCTGCGAGAAGGCGGGCATCGCCACCGAGATGCTGGACACCACGGCCAAGGTCCGGCTTGCCAAGGATGGCGAAGGCTTCAAGATCGACCGCATCGCACTCACGCTGGATGCCAAGGTGCCCGGCATCGATGAGGCGCAGTTCCAGAAGATCGCACAGGATGCCAAGTCCCAGTGCCCGCTGTCCAAGGCACTGGCAGGCGTGCCCGAGGTGACCCTGGTGGCCACGCTGCGCAAGTGAATGGGCGCAGGCCCTTTTCCTTTCAATCCCCCAGCACCAGCCGGCCCCGCATGGGCAGGGCATGCGATGGATACGAGCAAAAGTAGGTATAGCTTTCGCCCTGGCGCAGGCGCTCCACGGGGAAGGTGACCGAGGCATGCTCGCCGCCCGACAGCATTTGCGTGGCCGCGATCACGCGTGCGTCGCTGTGGTCCACCCAGGCATGCTCGGGTCCGGCGCGCAGGCCGTCCGCGATGACGGCGTCGATGTCGGCGCTGCGGACCAGCACCCAGTTGTGGCCGGCTTGCTGCCAGGGCTTCTTGCCGGTGTGCACCAGGTGCACGGTGAAAGTGCCGCAGCGCGGGCTGACGCGGATTTCGGCCAGGCTGAAGCGTTTGCCGGGCTGGCCTTCGATGGTGGTTTCGCAGGCGGTGCTGGCTGCTTCGGAGCTTGGCACGGCGTGGGCATGCTGGGCCTGGCCATTCAGGCAGAAGGCGGCCAACAATGCAGCGGCGGCGGTGATGCGGATAGGCATTCGGGAATCTCCAGGAAAGAAGGGATGGAAATGTGGATGCGATGGCGGGCTCATGCCGCAGCCGCCAGCCCGTCCACGATGACCTGGGGCAGGCCTCGGGAGCAAGGCTCCACCCGGGCCTGCACGCCGTAGGCGCGGGACAGCAGGGCGGGGGTGATGGCCTGGGCGGGCGGGCCGTCGGCCAGCAGCCGGCCTTGCCTGAGCACGATGACGCGGTCGGCATGGCGCAGGGCGGCGCCCAGGTCGTGCAGCACGACCAGGGTGGTCATGCCGTGTCGGCGCGTTTGCTCGTGCACCAGCTGCATGACGTGGAACTGGTGGTTCAGGTCCAGGGCGGACAGCGGCTCGTCCAGCAGCAGCACGCGCGGCTCGCGGATCAGGGCCTGGGCCAGGCCTGCGAGCTGGGACTGGCCACCCGAGAGTTCGTCCAGGTGGCGCATGGCCAGGTGGGCGATGCCCAGGTGCTCAAGCAGGGCGGCGGCCTGGGTGACCGCATCCGGGGAGCCGGCCTGCTGCGGGCGCGTGGTGTGTGGCGAGGCCTTGCGCGCGGCCAGCAGCGATTCGATGACGCGCAGGTGCACGGCGGCCGGCAGGGCCTGGGGCAGGTAGACGATGCGGCGCGCGCGCTCGGCCAGGCTGGCGTGCTGCAGCTCCTGGCCTTCCAGCGTGATGCTGCCCTGGGCGCGCACCAGGCCGGCCAGGGCACGCAGCAGGGTGGATTTGCCGCTGCCGTTGGGCCCCAGCACCACGGTGAGCGTGCCGGCGCGCAGCGGGGCGATGTCCAGCGATTCGATGACGCGGCGGCGCCCGTAGGCGACGCTGAGACCCTCGATCTGCAGACCATCCTCCGTGAGAGGTGGCAGGCAGGTGGGTGCGAAGTGCGGAGTATCCAGGAGGGTGTTCATGTCCGCCCCCGCGTACGCAGCACGATGGCCAGGAAGAAGGGAATGCCCACCAGCGAGGTGACGATGCCCACCGGGATGATCACGCCCGGGATCAGCGTCTTGGACGCCACCGAGGCCAGCGACAGCACCAGCGCGCCGACGAGGGCGGCGGCGGGCAGGTAGAAGCGGTGGTCATCACCCACCATGCGGCGCGCGATGTGCGGTGCCACCAGCCCGATGAAGCCGATGCTGCCCACAAAGGCCACGGACAGCGCGGCCAGCAGGCTGATGCGCAGCAGGGCGCCCAGTCGCAGTCGGCGCACGTCCACGCCAAAGCTGGCGGCACGGTCCTCTCCCAGGCGCAAGGCAGTGAGGCGCCAGGCGTTGAGCAGCGAGAACGGCAGCACCAGGGCCAGCGCGGCGGCCAGACCGGCCACCTTGGGCCAGGTGGCGCGGGAGAGGCTGCCCATGGTCCAGAAGACCAGGCCCTGCAGCGCCTCGGCCGTGGCCACGAACTGCAGCAGCGAGACCAGGGCATTGAAGCTGAACACCAGGGCAATGCCGAACAGCACCACGCCCGATGCGCTCATGCCGCCCCAGCGCGCCACCAGGTCCAGCAGCAGGGCCGAGGCCATGGCGAACAGGAAGGCGTTGGCAGGCACGGCCCAGGCCGTGGGCACGCCCGGCAGGCTCCAGTCCAGCACGATGGCCAGCGCCGCGCCGAAGGCGGCGGCCGAGGACAGGCCCAGCGTGAACGGGCTGGCCAGCGGGTTGGCCAGCACGGTCTGCATCTCGGCGCCGGCCAGGCCCAGGGACAGGCCGACGGCCACGGCCATCAAGGCGTAGGGCAGGCGAATGTCCCAGACGATGACGCGCAGCGCAGGCGGCGCCTGGTCGGCATGGCCCAGAGTGGCGATCAACTGGTCCAGCGCCAGCCCTGAGGGGCCGGTGGTGAAGTCCAGCAGCAGCGCGCCCACGATGGCCGCAGCCAGCAGGGCCAGCACCAGCACGCGCAGTGCGGTCAGGCGCCGGTAGCCCCTGGCCAGCGGCGTGGCGCTGGCGGCCGGGCTGGCGAGCTCCATGGGCAGGTCGGCGGCCATGTTCATCGCGCGGCTCCGCTGGCCGCCGTGGCCGCTGCCTTGGCAGGTGCATCGCCCCAGAAGGCACCGTGCATGGGCAGGGCGGGCAGGAAGCGGCGGTTGATCTCGTCCAGCGTGGCCTGGGGATCGATGTCGTGGAAGCGCTCTGGGTAGAACCACTTGGCCATGGCCTCGATGGCCAGGATGTTGGTGGGCGCGTCGTAGAAGTTGTGCCACAGGCCGTGGGCGCGGCCCTGGCGCACGGCGCCCAGCACCTCGAAGCCGGGGCGCGCGGCCAGCGCCTGCAGGCTGGCCGAGAGGTCGGCCGGCGCCACGCCGCTGCCGGCCTTGAGCATGAGTCGGTTGCTCTGCGGGCGGCTGCCGGTGGCGATGTAGACCTCGGGGTCGGCGGCGATCAACGCTTCCTGGTGCATGTCGCCTATGGCGCCGGGCACCTTGCCGGCCGCGACGTTGATGCCGCCGGCCGCCTCGATGAATTCGCCCATGTTGCCCTTGCCCACGGTGTGGCAGCAGCCGTCCCAGACGCCGGCCAGCAGTTCGGCGAATACGCGCGGGCGCTGGCTGGACGGTATGCCTTCCACGCGCTGGCGCACCTGCTGCAGATGCTGCTCGTAGAAGCTCGCATAGGCCTCGGCCTGTTCTTCGCGGTGCACGGCCTTGCCCAGGATGCGCATGCTGGCCAGGGTGTTGCGCACGGGCTGGGCGCGGAAGTCGATGAAGACCACGGGCACGCCGGCCTTTTGCAGATCCTTGACCAGGCCGCTCTGGCGCCCCGGCCCATGTCCGCCCAGGCCGAAGATGGCAATGTCGGGCCGCGTCGATACCGATTGCTCGGCGCTGACGCTGTCCTCCGAGGTGCGACCGATGACCGGGATGCGGTCTATGGCCGGGAAGCGGCGCCGGTAGTCGGCATAGCCGTTGGGGTCGGCAAAGGGCAGCTCGCCCTGCCAGCCGGCGATGCGTGCCAGCGGCTGCTCGCCCTCGATCAGGGCCAGGGCGTAGAGGAAGCGGCCTTCGCCTAGCAGGATGCGCTCCACCTTGGCGGGAATCTCGACCGTGCGACCGACGATATCGACCAGCGTGGCAGCCGGTGCATTGGCAGCGGTGCCGGCAGGTGAGGCCGCAAGCGCGGAGGCGGACAGCAGGGCGGCGGCGCAGGCTGCGGCCAGCGCCAGCAGGGCACGGCGTGTGGGAAAACGGGGAATGGATTTCATGGGAAGGCCCGGCTCAGAAGGACATGTCCAGGCCCGCCGTGTAGGTGCGGCCCGCGCCCGGCACGCCGTACAGCTGGAAGCCGTCCAGCGAGGCCCCGATGCGGCTCCAGTAGAAGCGGTTGGTGAGGTTGTTGATGTTGAAGCGGGCCGTGAGCTGGCGGTTGATGCGCCAGCTCAGCGCCAGGTTCTGCACCAGGTAGCTGGGTGCCTTCTCGTGGTCTGCCACGTAGATGGGATGGGCGCCGTTGGCGCCGGGTGCCGTGCTGGAGGTGTTGTTCTGGCCTCCCACCATCACGTTGTCGGCATAGCGGCGCTCGCCCACGTACTGCGCGCCCCAGCTCAGGGTGACGGCCGGCGTCACCAGGAAGGAGGTCCAGACGCTGCCGCTCCAGTCCGGTACATTCCTGGCCTCGGCGCCCTCGTTCGCGCCCTTGGTGATGCGGCTCTTGAGGTGGGACAGGCCTGCGGAGACGGACCAGCGCGGCGTGATCTCGCCCTGCGCCCCCAGTTCGAACCCCTGCACGCGCTTGGACGGCAGGGCGCGGATGGGCGAGGCGTTGTCGGCGTTGTACTCCCAGGAGTCGCTGAGTTCGGTGCGGAACACGGCGCCCGTGAGCGACAGGCGACCGCCCAGCACATCCCACTTGCTGCCGGCTTCCCAGGTGCGCGATAGGGCCGGTGCGTAAGCCAGCTGCGCCGCCGTGCCATAGACGCCATTGTTGGTGGTCACGCCCACGGCCGAGGGCTGGGCCGCGCGGCTGTACGAGACATAGATGGAGCCTTCGCTGGCGGGCTTGTAGACCAGGCCCAGCCGGCCGCTGAGGGCGCCGTCGGTGCGGCTGGCGCTGCCGTTGCCGGCTTGCCAGCGGTCATAGCGCAGGGCGGTCTGGGCCTGCCATTGCGGCGAGAAGGTGATGGTGTCGTTCACATACACGCCCGCGTTCTGCACCGAGGCTCTGGCGCTACCTGCGCCGACCACGGTGGGCGTGCCCGGGAAAACGGTGGACGGGTTGGCCATGTCGAAGCCCAGCGTCCCCGTGGGCAGGTCCATGCTGCGCTCGCGGTCGCCATAGGTCTCGCGGTACAGCTCCAGGCCCGCCGTGAGGTCGTGCTTGAAGCCTGCCGTCTCGAAACGGGTGCGCACATCGGTCTGGTTATCGGCGATGGTGTAGCGCTTGGACACGGGCACCGATGCCAGGCGCAACGATGCGCTGGCGCCCGTGGTGTCCACCAGGCCGTAGTCGCCATACGAGAGCACGCCGCCCGGCCCGGCGATCAGCGGCCCCAGGCCCACATAGCCCAGCGAGTTCTTGCTGCTGCCGCTGTTCAAGCGCGCAGGCGCCAGCACGCTCCAGTTGTCGGCACGCTCGTAGCGGAACTGGTTGCGCACCGTGGTGTCCGGGGACAGGTCATGCTCGATGCGCGCCGTCACCGTGTCGGTGCGCGACTGCTGGGTGTAGAGGTTGGACGCGCCGTACCAGGCATGGCGCGGCACGCCCGGCATGGCCCGGCCGCCCGTGCCGCGCTGTATGGGCAGGCCGCCGTCGGGCATGTTGTCGTCCACCTGGTGGAACATATTGACCACGGTGCGCGTGGAAGTGCCCAGGCCGTGGGCGAAGGAGGCCGCCACGCCGTAGCGGTCGTAGTCCACCACGTCGCGGCCGGCCACGTCGTTGTGGTGCTTCATGAGGTTCAGGCGCACGGCGCCGGTCTCGCCCACGCTGCGGTTCAGGTCGGCCGTGACGCGGCGGTAGCCATCGCTGCCCACGCCCGCCGAGCTGTTGTAGAAGGTGTCGCGCCCGGCCTCCTTGCTGACCAGGTTGACGCTGCCGCCCACGGCGGACACGCCCGACTCCACCGAGCCCGTGCCCTTGTAGACCTCGGCTTGCTCCAGGTTGAAGGTATCGGTGCGGCTGGCCATGCCCGCGTCGCGCACGCCGTCGATGGTGATGGCCTGCTCGGCCGAGAAGCCGCGGATGGTGAAGAAATCTCCCCAGCCCAGATTGCCCTCGCCCGAGGTGAAGGTGATGCCGGGAACGTTCTGCAGCACCTCCTGCAGGCTTTGGGCGTTCTGCTCGCGGATCAACTCGGCAGGCACCACGCTGATGCTCTGCGGCGTGTCGCGCAGCGGCTGGGTGAGCTTGGGGGACTGTACGGCGGCGGGCTGGTAGGCCGGGGTCTCACGCGTGGAGCGGACCTCGATCGCGTCCAGCTCGGCCGCGGCCTTGGTCGCAGTCTGGGCCACGACCAGCGAGGGCACGGCCAGGCAGGAGAAGGCGCCCAGCGTCAGCGCAAGGCTGGTGGACAGGGCGGGAGGGAAACTGTTGGAGTGACGGGAAGACATGGCAGCGAATCACTAGAATGAAAATCGTTCTTATTGACGAGCAGGACTCTAGTGACGCGACAGCGCAGACAGGCCAGCGGCCGCCGGGCAAATGCAATGCTCCATTGCACAGGCCGCCGCCACAACATTCCATTACAAAACGCCATGCGCCAATGCAATCCATGAGCGCACCAACCGCCGCATCCCCGGCCGCCCAGGGGCCGCGCATCCTGGTGGTGGACGACGATCCCGACATCCGCGAACTGCTGTGCGACTACCTGCGCGCCTCGGGAATGCGCCCGGCCGCCGTGGGTGACGGCCTGGCCATGTGGGACTGGCTGGGCCGGCATGCGGCCGACCTCATCGTGCTGGACCTGATGCTGCCCGGCACCGACGGCCTGGCCCTGTGCCGCAGCCTGCGCGAGCGCACCCATATCCCCGTGGTCATGCTCACGGCGCGCGGCGCCTTGCTGGACCGCATCCTGGGCCTGGAGATGGGGGCTGACGACTACCTGCCCAAGCCTTTCGATCCGCGCGAGCTGCTGGCCCGCATCAAGGTGGTGCTGCGCCGCGTGGCGCAGGCGCCCGCACCGGCCAGCGAGCCGGAGCACCTGCCCGTGCTGCGCTTTGCCGGCTGGACGCTGGACATGCGTGCGCGCGAGCTGCGCTCGCCCCAGGCCGTGCTGGTGCCGCTGGCCCAATCCGACTACCGCGTGCTCTGCGCGCTGGCCAGCAACCCGCACCGCACGCTGAGCCGCGATTACCTGGCCGACCATGTGTTCGGCCGCGAGCGCCAGGCGCAGGACCGCGCCATCGACGTCTGCGTGAGCCGGCTGCGCCAGCATCTTGAAGACCCCGCCCGCCAGGCCAGCCTGATCCGCACCGTGCGCAACGCCGGCTACGTGCTGACCTGCGACGTGGTGCCGCAGGCATCGTGATGGCTTGGGCACAGACCGGCGCGCTGCTGCAGCGCCTGTGGCCGCAGACGCTGTCCGGGCGCGTGGCCCTGATCCTGGTGGCCGGCATGCTGGCGGCCCAGGCGCTGACGGGCACCATCTGGTGGGAAAGCCGGCGCGGCCAGCTGCTGGAAGTGCCGCTGCGCCTGCTGGGCGCGCGCGCGGCCGACTCGCTGCTGCTGCTGTCCTCCCTGCCTCCCGAGGCGCGCGCCGCCGCCGTGGGCGCGCTGAGCACGCAGGGCTATCAGCTGACCCTGATCGATGCGGCCCGTGCTCGTCCCCTGATGGAAGACAAGGCGTCCGATCCCGCCGATGCGGCCGACGCCATGGCCAGCGATCTGCTGGCCGATGTGCTGGCGCGGCGAGTGGGCGCGGCCGTGCCGTTCCACCTGCTGGCGCTGGAGCTGCACGGCGGCGCGGAAACCCTGCTCACCGCCCATGAGCCCGAAGCCCATGTGCGCATGCTGCTGGGCCTGGGCAACGGCCAGTGGCTGCAGGTGCAGGCCGTGGAGGGTGAGGCAGGCTACCCCGTCAGGCCCTACCGGGCGCTGGCCGACTATGTGCTGCGCATCTACCTGCTGCGCATCGTCGTGGTCGTGGTGGTGGCGCTGCTGGCCGTGCGCCTGGCCATGCGCCCGCTGGCCCGCATGGCCAGCGCGGCCGACGCGCTGGGCAAGGACCTGCAAAGCCCGCCGCTGCCGCTGGACGGCCCGCGCGAGGTGCGCCAGGCGGCGCAGGCCTTCAATGTCATGCAGCAGCGCATTGCCGATGGCGTGGCCGAGCGCACGCGTTTCTTTGCAGCCGTCTCGCACGACCTGCGCACGCCCATCACGCGGCTGCGTCTGCGCTCGGAAATGCTGGAGCCGGCATCCCTGCGCGACAAATTTCGCCGCGATCTGCAGGAGATGGAGGCCATGGTCACCGCCACGCTGGACATGCTCACCGGCGCCGACGCGCGCGGCGAGCGCCAGGCGCTGGACATCAACGCCCTGGTGCAGGGCGTGGCCCAGGACCTGGGCGAGGCGCATGGAGTGCACATCCCCATCACGGGCCGCGCGCTGCGCCCGCTCGATTGCTATCCCCACAGCCTGCGCCGCTGCCTGCAGAACCTGCTGGAGAACGCGCTGCGCTATGGCCGCGACGCCGAACTGCACATCAGCGACAGCGACGATCTGCTGCGCATTGCCGTGCTGGACCGCGGGCCGGGCATTGCCCAGGAGCAACTGGCCCAGGTGCTGGAGCCGTTCTACCGCATGGAGGCTTCGCGCAACGCGGGCTCGGGCGGGTTTGGCCTGGGCCTGTCCATTGCCGATGCCGTGGCCAAGGCGCATGGCGGGCGCATCGTGCTGGGCAATCGGGAGGGGGGCGGGCTGGAGGCGGTGCTGGAGCTGCCGCGCAAGACTCCTGCCCGCTGATCAATCCTGGGCTGTGAAGCCTTTGCCGCAATCGCCGCAGATCAGGTTCAGCCCAGGCTTGCCCCAGACATTGACGGGCGCCGCGCAACCGCCGCAGCGGTATTTGACACGTAGCGACTTGTTCACGGGCTGCACCATGGTCTCGCCGGTGGTGGAGCCCGGCACAGCCACCGAGGTGCCCACGGGCCGCACGACTTCGGCCAGGGCGGGCACGGAGGACATGGGCGGCTGCGTGCCCTGCATGCCCTGGATCTGCGTGGCCATGCTCCACTGGCCCGTGACCACATGCTCGATGGCCGGGAAGCGGTCGTACCAGCTCAGTTGGAAGCGCGTGGTCAGCAAGGCATCGCAGGCCGCGAGGAAGGGGCCGCCCGCCATGGCGTAGTCGGCCATCATGTCGCCCGTGCGCCGGCCGCCGGGCCGGCCCGTGGACGAGGGCATGAGGCCCAGCGATTCCAGCTTGTCCGCCCATTCCTCGTTGTGATAGCGCGCGCGGCCCGGCTTGCCGAAGTGGTGCTGCCACAGGTGGGTCATCTCATGCACCAGGGTCTGCAGCGTCTCGATGATGGGCACGGCCGCGAAGTAGGCGGGGTTGAGCGCAATCTCGTCCGTGGTGCTGCCGTCCAGCGACGCAAAGCGTGCCGCAGAGAAGTAGCCGCAGGTGCGCTTTTCGCGCTGCAGCGTGATCAGGCAATGGGGCAGGGCATCGTCGAACAGGCGCTGGTTGAAGTGCTCGTAGGCCTGCTGCAGTTCGGAATAGGTTTCGCGCGTGGGGGCGGAGCGTACGGGGGCGGCGGGCATTAATGAATTGTGCAATACATAAAACCAGTGGACATTTGCCCCGGATCGACTTGGCAAAACCTTCATCGGAATTCAGAACGATCTGATTGAGAATAGCCATAGCCAATAAATAATTCCATTTCATGAAAAACATTCATGAGCAAGATGCCAGGGGCCATGTAGCGGGACTGCTGTATGACGGAGTACTTTCCGCCCAGGATTGGCAGTCCGCACTGGACGCCATGCGGGAGGCGCTGGGCGCATCCGTTTTCCATTTCTTCACGCTGGGCGGCACTGATGTCGGGGTGATCGAGAGCGTGCACAACCACGACCTGGCGGGCATAGACGCCGATAAATTGCGTGAGTACGAAACCCACTATGTTGGCGAGGACCTGCGCATGTCCGTCGTGGCGAGCCTGCCGCAGGGCCAGTTCATGCTCGACCACGAGCATTTCAGCGCATGGGACATGTCGCGCAACGCGGTCTACGCCGATGTGCTGGCGCCCCACGGACTTCGCAACACGCTGGGTGTCATGGTGCGCGACCAGGGGGGGACGCAGGACTTCCTGGGTTTCATGCGTCCCACGGACCGTGGGCCTTATGGCGCGCAGGAGCGGGTCTTCATGCAGCAGTTGATGCCCGATCTGGCGCGTGCCACCCGCCTGCGCATGCACATGGGTGGACTGGCGCGGCAGGCGGCTTTGGGACTCACAGCCCTGGGCAACTTGCCGCAAGGCATCGCACTTGTGGATTCAGATTGCCGCATCCACTACAGCAACCCCTCGGCCGACTGCCTGCTGGCAGCTTTTTGCGCGGCCTTGTCTGTGCGCCACGGCCTGCTGCGCTGCGTTGACGGGCAGGCCCAGGCGCAACTGCTGCGTCTTGTGGCCCAGGCTTGCGGCCATCATGCGCAGGGCCTGGCCGGGGCGCTGTGCCTGACGGCAGGCTCTGCGTTACGGTTGATGGTGACGGTCCTGCCGCTCAAGCCCAGCCATGCCGCTGCGTTCCGCCAGCAGCCCATGGCTTTGCTGGTAATGGCGGATGCCGGTACGCCATTTTCTGGCCCGAGTCCCGGACTCGTGCAGGAGGCGCTGGGTTTGTCGCCCTCGGAAGCGCGCCTGGCGGTGCTGCTTGCCACGGGCAGGACCGTCAAGGACTACGCCCGGATAGAGGGATGCAGCTGGCACACGGCGCGTACACACATGAAGAACCTGATGCGCAAGACCGGTTGCCACCGGCAGGTGGAATTGGTGGGGCTGCTGCAATCCCTGCAACCGAGGTGAGTCCATGCAACAACGCGTTGAAACCATCGCCGGTCAGCTGTATGAGGGGGTGCTCGCTCCCCAGGCTTGGAGCGAGGCGCTCGCGGGCATGTGTGCGCAATTGCAGGCGGGCGTCTTCCACTATTTCACGCTGAATGCTGGCGAGGCAGCCGTTCCGCAAAGCGCAAGCAATCTGGAAAGCTTCGGTTTGCATGACGGCTTGATGCATGAGTACGAGACACACTACGCGCATAACGACCTGCGGATGGAGACCGTGCAGCGGCTGCCCGTGGCCCAAGTGATGCTGGACCACGAGCACATAAGCGCCAGGCAGGCGTCACAGAACAGTGTCTATACGGATTGGCTGGTTCCGCTGGGACTGCGACATACCGCTGCTGCCAGCGTTCGCATGGAAGGCAATGCGCGTGATTTCATCAGCTTCATGCGTCCCAGGGATGCCGGGGCCTATGGTGCGCAGGACAAGGCATTCCTTGAGCATGTGATGCCGCACATCGAGCGGGCCAGCCGCCTGCGCGCGCGCATGGGCCAGCTATGCAGCCAGGCCGCAATCGGATTCGCGGCACTGGATGCGTTGGCGCAGGCACTGCTCGTCGTGGATTCCCGATGCCGGCTGCAGCATGCCAATCCGGCGGCAGAGCGCCTGCTCGCGACATTCGGCGCGTTGCAATGTGTGCACGGCGGGCTGCAATGCACATCGGGCGAGGCGCATGCGCGCTTGCAGAGATTGGTCTGCGCAGCTTGCGCCAATCCCGCAAAGGCGGCGGCCCTGGAGCTCCAAGGCAGCCAGCCAAGCCAGTCCCGGCTCATGCTGACCGCGTTGCCCCTGGCGGCCAGCCACGCGTTTGCCGCGCCATGGCAACGGCCCCTGGCCCTGATCTTTCTGACGTTGCCCGGCTCCATGGTCTTGCGGGATCAAGGCCTGGTGGGCGAGATGCTGGGCCTGTCACCCAGCGAGACCCGCCTTCTGTTGCTTCTGGCAGGCGGAAAGACCGTGAAGGACTATGCCCTGGTGGAAGGATGCAGTTGGCACACTGCGCGCACCCACATGAAGAACCTGATGCGCAAGACGGGTTGCCATCGGCAGGTGGAATTGGTGCAACTGCTGCGGGGGTGGGCAATTGCGTGACCACTCTCCCTGCCCATCGCTCAGCGACTTGCGGGCTGGGTCATGGATTGGGCGCTGCATGGTCACGCATCCCTGGCCTCAGGGGTTGTATTGCAGGTTGTAGTACATCTCCCTGCCGTTGCGGTCAGCGTAGACGAGGAGGAACTCGGCATAGTTCGTCGCCGATGCGCCGTCCGGCCTGCCTCCAAAAGGTATGGTGGCCGAGGTGGCTCCTTTGGGCACGGCCACGGTCAGATTGGGCGTGCGTACCGTGGGCAGGCCTGAGGCAGATCCCGCCGCAGCTCCCTGCCGGTAGGAACTGAGTACGGAAAGTGCCATGGGCATGCTGCCCGCTGGCGGTTGCGCAGCCGACCAGACAACCTGCGCGCTGCCGCCGCCGGCCTTGAAGGCTGCCACGATTTCGGCCTCGGAGGGCGAGATGGTGTTGAACTGGGGATAGGCATTGACAGGTATCTGCGCAAACGGATAAGACCCGTTCTTCAGCGTGACCTGGTAGGTGGCGATGGGTGTTTTGCCTTGCTGTCCGTTGACGGCTTTCCAGCCCTCGTCGGCATGGATGTCGAATCGCACCTGGGTTCCCGCTGCCAGGCCCAGGGCTGCGAAGCGGTTGTCCCCGTCCGCCATCGCGGCGGCGTCGAACCCGCTGCGCACGGTGGAGCCCCAATAGTCGTTGGCCACACCCAGTTGCGCGTTGGTGCAATCTGCCGTGACGGCATTGGCCACGTCGTTGTTGGCGTTCGATCGGCACTGCCGGAAGTTGTTGGTGTCCGCATAGCTGGCGTTGCCCCGCACGCCTTGCATTTCGGGTGCATCGCGCATGATGCGGGGCGACAGCAGCTTGAGCGAGTTGCGCGCGCTGCCTGCCTGCGCCGACGGCCAACTGACGATGGCATAAGTTGCCAGCCGAGCAGGATCGGTAATGCCAAACTGCACCTCTCGCCGCAATTGAAACGGATTGGGGGATGGTTGGCCGTCGGCCAGCTGGCGCATCACATTGGCGCGGTTGCGCGACACCAGTCCCACGCCTACCATGCGCTGATTGCCCAGGGCGCGCATCTCGGCTGCATTGCGGGGCGTGGAGCAGGTGCCGCTGCTGTTGCCTGCGATCAGTGTTTCGCGCTGGTCCCTTGTGCTGGTCCCGTCCGTGAATTTTTCGTCGTAGCTGATATCCACCTCATGCCGGGCGGAACCGTCGGCATTGGTGGTTTTGCGCTCCGCCAGGATTTGCAGATTTTCGAAGCTCCGCCCAATCTGGTAGGCATTGGAGGTCTGGATCTGGGCCTGGTTTTCATCCCAATTGGTGATCAGGCGCGCCTTGCTGCTGCCGTTGCCCAGGTAGCAGTCGTCGAGATGCGCAAAGCGCTCGGTGCCTTTGGCGGGCAACTGGGTGGCGGTCAAGGCCTGGCTGGCGTCCATGTACTTCTGCACCAACTCCTGTGTCGTTTGCGTTGGTGGTGCAACCGGTGGCGTCACTTCGTTGCCTCCGCCACCTCCGCAAGCCGCAAGCGCGAGCACGGCTCCGGCGATGAGGGGAGGGCGCAATATGGGGGTCTGCTTGATCATTGGGTATCTGCCTTTCAAACCATTGGGAATTGGCGGCGGACGGATCCGATGGCCTCCCGCGTCCGCCTAGGCAGAAGTCTTCCCAGTCGTGGTGCATCAGGCCATACCGCATTTGCGGGATGGCTTCAGTCCCCACCCATCTGTCGTAATACTTTTTGAAGGCCAGGTGCAGGGCAAACGGCGCTGTTTGTTCACCATGTGTTCATACATAAAGTACAGGGGGCTGGAAATGCAGTGGATTCAAAAATCGTAGGCATGAGTTGATCCGGCAGCGCCCGGTTTGCTGGCAAAGGGCTCAGGATAGGCAGGATGAACCCTTTAAATCTTGAGCCCTTCCCCAATCGCATAGAACTGCCCGCCCGCCACATAGTGCAGGCTGCGCAAGGCCGGGTCCGCGTCCTCGAAGTGCCAGTGGCCGTCGCTGAACACGCGGGTGTCGGACCAGGCGCCGACGATCTCGCCGATGAACAGGTCGTAGGTCTGCTGGTTGTGGGGTTCGGGGATCAGCCTGCAGGCCAGCCAGCCGGCGCAGCCGTCCACGAAGGGCAGGTCGAACCCTTCCATGCCGAACAGTTGAACGCCGCTGGCGGCGAGCTTGTCTGCATCGGTGGACAGGCTGAGCGTGCCGACCTGGTGCGTGAGCTGCAACTGGGCGGCCGTGGGGATCTGGATCACGAACATGCCGCTTTGCTCGACCAGGGCGCGCGTGGCCGTGGCCTTGTCCAGCACCACGGTGAGCTTCGGGGGCGCAAAGTCCAGCGCGCAGCACCAGGCTGCCGACATGACGTTATCCACGCCGCCGTGGCGGGCCGAGACCAGGACGGTGGGGCCGTGGTTGATCAGCCGGTAGGACTTGGCGAGATCGACCGGAGCGATATGCGGATTCATGCGAGCTTCCTGAGAGGTTCTGTTCTGTGCGGCAGAGTCATTCGGCCAGCGCTCCGGAGCCCACGGCATGGACGCCGGGCCTGGCGTTGACAGCAGCCTCTATCAAGGCCTGGGCAATGCGGTGCGCGGGGTTGAGCCGCCAGCGCCGGGGCAGCAGCGGGCCCAGGGCGCCAAGAACGCCGACCATGAGGCGCTCGCCCGGCCGGTGCTCGGTGCGCGGGCCGCTGATCAGGCCGGGGCGCACGAAGGTGAGGGAGGCAAAGCCTTGCGCCTGCAGGTCTTGCTCGAGTTCGCCCTTGACGCGGTTGTAGAAGATGCGCGAGCCGGCATCGGCGCCCATGGCCGAGTTCAGCACATAGGTGGGCGTGCCATGCTGCCACGCCAGGCGGGCGGCCAGCAGCGGATAGTCATGGTCCACGCGCCGAAACGCCGGCTGGCTGCCGGCTGTCTTGATGGTGGTGCCCAGGGTGCAGACCAGGGCATCGGCGCGCCACCAGTCGGCTTCTTCGGGCAGGTGCTCGAAATCGACGATGGGGGCGAGCAGCCTGGGATGCTCCGGCAGCGCCCGGCGTACCGGGGCCACGACGCGGGTGATGCGGCTGTCGGCCAGGGCCTGTTGCAGCACCTGGCTGCCCACCAGCCCCGTGGCGCCCACGATCAGCAGTTGCATGGCTTGGTCTTTCGATGGGTCATTCGATGAGGACGCAGGTCAGCCAGTGTGCCGCAGATCGTGGGGCGGATGGCCGGCTCAGGCGGCCACTGGCCAGTCCGTGTAGCCCTGGGCGCCGCCGCCGTAGTAGGCCTCGTGCGGGGCCACGGCCAGTTCCTTGCCGTGGCGCAGGCGCGCCACCAGGTCGGGGTTGGCGATGAAGGGGCGGCCGATGGCCACGGCATCGACCAGGCCCTTGGCGCGGCGGTCCATGGCCAGTTCCAGGTCATAGCCGTTGTTGCCCATGTAGGCGCCGTCAAAGAGCTTGCGCAGCGCGTCCAGGTCCACGCCGGGCGGCAGTTCGCGCGAGCCGCCGGTGGCGCCTTCCACAAAGTGCAGGTAGGCCAGGCCAAAGCGGTTGAGCTGGGGGATGAGGTAGCCGTAGAGGGCCATGACATCGCTGTCCAGCGGCGTGTTGCCGGCGTTGGGCGTGACGGGTGACAGGCGGATGCCCACGCGGTCGGCTCCCCAGACCTTGGCCACGGTGTCGGTGACTTCCAGCGTCAGGCGGGCGCGGTTTTCGATGCTGCCGCCGTAGGCGTCGCTGCGGTGGTTGGTGGAGTCGCGCAGGAACTGGTCGAGCAGGTAGCCGTTGGCCGAGTGCACTTCCACGCCGTCAAAACCTGCGCGCTTGGCGCATTCGGCCGCATGGCGGTATTGCTCGACGATGCCGGGGATTTCGCCGGTTTCCAGGGCGCGGGGCATGGACACCTCGGCCACGCCGTTGGGCGTGAAGGTGACGCCCTCGGCCTTGATGGCAGACGGGGCGACAGGGGCCACGCCGCCGGGCTGCAGGTCCACGTGCGAGTAGCGGCCCACGTGCCACAGCTGGGCCACGATCTTGCCGCCGGCCGCATGCACGGCGTCGGTGACCTTCTTCCAGCCGGCGAGCTGTTCCTCGGTCCAGATGCCGGGCGTGAGGTTGTAGCCCCGGCCCTGGGCGGAGATGTTGACGGCTTCGCTGATCAACAGGCCCGCGCTGGCGCGCTGGGCGTAGTAGGCGGCGTGCAGTTCGGTGGGCACGCCGTCGTCACCGGCGCGGCTGCGGGTCAGCGGTGCCATGACGAAGCGGTTGGCCAGCGACAGGCCGCCCAGTTGGGTGGGGGAGAACAGATCGGTATGGAGGCTGTGGTCGGTCATGGTGTCTGAAGGTGGTGGTTGAAGGGGTAGGAGAAAACGGTGAAGCGGGTGAGATTGGTGGTTGAAGTTGACCAGTCGTCTACAAGCAAGGCAAATAAAAAGCGGCTGCCGGACCTGCTCAGGCCAGCAGCCGCCTGGTGGAAACAAGGGCGGCCGCAAAGGGCTCCTCATGCCGGCCCAGCTTGGACAGCAGGGAGGCGCCCAGCCACAGCTGGTACAGCGATTCGGCCAGCGCAGGCGCGTCCAGATCCGAGGTGATGGAGCCATCGGCCTGGCCGGCGCGCACGCAGTCGGTCAGCCGGGTGATGATGGAGTCGGTGCCGGTGCGCAGCACCGAGCGCATGTCGTCGGACAGGTCGCAGACCTCGGGGCCCAGCTTGACCACGAGGCACTGGCCTCCTGCATGGGCCGAGCACTGGTTCTGCGTCCACTGGCGAAAGTAGGTCATCAGCCGGGAGATGGCCGGATCGGGCGTTTCCATGAGCGCATCGATCTTGGCCAGGTACTCGTCGAAGTACTCCTGCAGCAGGGCCTGGCCGAACTCTTCCTTGGACTTGAAGTAATAGTAGAAGGAGCCCTTGGGCACGCCCGCAGCCGCGACGACCTCGGCCAGGCCGACGGCCGTATAGCCTTTCTGGGTCATCAGCGCCTTGGCCACATCAAGGATGTGCTGGCGTGTTTCCTGTGCGGGTTTCTTCATGGGGTGAGAGTCTAGCGCAAAAACCGACCAGTCGTCTACAAGCTTCGGCCTGGCGATTGCGACGCGTCTGGGGCATCGGGAAGATCCCCCGGTCTGATCACCCGCGCCAGCCCCATCCTGTCGCTCAGGAAATCGATCAGGGCGCGTGTGGCGGCGGACTGGAAGCGGTTGGGCATGTACAGCATGAACATGCGGCCCTGGTTGATGCGCAATTCGTAGTCCTGCATGGCCAGCACGACGCGGCCATCGTCCACCTCGGGGCGCACCATGTAGTCCGGCACCAGCCCCACGCCCAGTCCGGAGGTGATGCAGTCGCACAGAAAGGGGTAGCTGCGCGACATCAGCGTGGGCGTGATGTCCAGTTCCTGCAGCGGCTGGCCGTTTCTGGCGATCTGCAGGCACACCTTGCCGCTTTCGCCGCCCGAGGTGATGAGCGGTGCGCGCGTCAGCTCGGACGGGGTTTGCGGCAGGCGGTGCCTTTGCGCCCAGTTGCTGGAGGCGCACAGGCTGTAGCGCACCGGCCCCATGTCGCGCGCCACCAGCATGGGCGGCGGGTCGGACATGACGCGGATGGCGATGTCCACGCTGTCCTTGAGCAGGTTGTCTATGAAGTTCTCCAGGCGGATGTCCAGCACCACCTGCGGATGGGCGCGCTTGAACTCGATCAGCCACGGCGCCATGACCAGGTGGCCGTAGCCGGTGGGCACGCTCAGGCCGATCTTTCCCGAGATTTCATCCGTGCTGCTTTGCGCCAGCTCGCGCACCAGCTCGGTCTCGTTGAGGATGTTGCGCGCATGGAGGTAGATGCGCTGGCCGACCTCGGTGGCCTCCACGCCCTGGGGCGTTCTGCGCAGCAGTGATGCGCCCAGGGACTTCTCCAGCCGGGCCAGGTGGTAGCTCACGTTGGCCCGCGACATGTTCAAGAACTTTGCCGCCTGGCTCAGGTTTCCGTGCTCGATGATCTGGACAAGGATGTTGAATGCCAGGAGATCCATGCGTTGCAGTCCGAGGGGGTGTCAATATTCTTTGACATGATGTCAACCACCGCCACCATTGTCAAAGAGGGTGCGCTGGGCAGAATGGGCCAGCCAGAACAGATAGACATTCAAGGAGACAAGATGGCAGGCATCACAAAAAGACAGGCGTTGGCCAAGGGCATGGCGCTGGGCGCCATCGGCGTGGCTGCGTTCGCATCGCTGTGCGGCGCGGCGCAGGCCAATACCGATACCGGCGCCTGGCCCGACAGGCCGATTCGCCTGGTCGTTCCCTTCCCGCCGGGCGGACCCACCGATGGCGCGGCGCGCGTCTACGCCGAGGCGCTGGCGCGGCAGCTGGGCCAGCCCGTGGTGATAGAGAACAAGCCCGGCGCATCGGGCGCGGTGGCGGCAGGCCAGTTCCGCACGGCAGCGCCCGACGGCTACACGCTGATGATGATGGTCACGCCCACCATCATGGCGCCGCATTTCTTCAAGAACGTCAAGTTCCACCCGGCCACGGATTTCGCCCCGGTCACCAAGATCTATGACCTGCCCAATGTGATTGCGGTCAATGCGCAGTCGCTGCCCAAGGTGACCGACCTCAAATCGCTGTTCCAGTACGCCAAGGCCCAGCCCGCCACGCTGGACTACACCAGCTCCGGGGCGGGCAGCTCGGGCCACCTGAGCATGGAACTGATGAAATCCGCCAAGCTGCACACCATGCAGCACGTGGCCTACAAGGGCAGCGCGCCCGCCATGAACGACACGCTGGGCGGCGTGGTGCCGGTGATCTATGCGGACATGGTGTCTGCGCTGCCCCATATCCGCAGCGGGCGGCTGAGGGCGTTGGCGGTGGGCACGCCGCAGCGCGTGAAGGCGCTGGACGGCGTGCAGACCATGGCCGAGCAGGGCTTTGGCGGCTATGAGGCATCGTCCTGGGGCGGCCTGGTGGCACCCAGGGACACGCCGCGCGCCATCATCGACAAGCTCAGCGCCACCTCGCGCCAGCTGCTGGCCACCGACGAGGTGCGCGACCGCTTCGAGAAGATCGGCGTGACGGCCGCCTACCTCAACCCCCAGGACACCGAGGCCCTGATCCGCAGCGACTACACGCGCTGGGGCGAGGTGGTGCGCACCAACGGCCTGGGCGCGGAGTGAATCCATGGCCATGAGTCCTCTCCCTGCGCAATCCATGTTCCGGCCCCTGCGGGCCGTGCGTTCCCTGGCCGATGTGGAGGCCATCGAAAGCCGGCCCATGGCCGGGCTGATCACGGCGCAAACGGTCTACGACCTCTTTCGTAACTCCGCGCGTGAGCACGGCCAGGGCAGGGCCCTGAGCTTCCTGCCCCAGGCCGGCAGCGTTCATGACGCCCTGCACCTGAGCTATGCCGAACTGCTGGGCAGGATCCACCAGACGGCGAATGCCCTGCATGCGCTGGGCATGGGCGCCGACGACACCGTGGCCATCCTGCTGCCCGGCTGCATGGAGTACCACTTTGCGCTGTGGGGCGGCGAGGCGGCGGGCATCGTGCAGCCCATCAATCCGCTGCTGAGTGCAGAGAAGATCTCCGCCCTGATGCGGACCACGGGCGCGCGCTTTCTGATCACCTGGGCGGACGAGGACGATGCCGGCATCCGCGAGAAAGTCACGGCGCTGGATGCGGACCTGGCGCATGTGCTCTGGGTCTCGCATGAAGGCCGGGTTCCCCAGGGGGATGGACAGCGCTGGCCCGCCAGCGATCTGCATGCCGCCCTGGCCGCCCAGCCCTCCGACCGGCTGGTGAGCGGGCACCAGCCCCAGGCCGGCGACGTGGCGGCCTACTTCCATACCGGGGGCACCACGGGCGCGCCCAAGATCGCCGTGCAGACGCATGGCGCCCAGGTCTACACCGCCTGGGCCAGCGTGCAGATGCAGGGCCTGAACACGGCCGACCGCACCATCAACGGCTACCCGCTGTTCCATGTGGCCGGCGTGCTGCCGGGCTCGCTGGCCTGCTTCTCGGCCGGGGCCCACGTGATCATTCCGACCACGGGGCTGTTCCGCAACAAGACCGTGGTTGCCGGTTTCTGGCGCATTGTGGCGCAGTGGAGGCCCACGCTGATGTCGGCCGTGCCCACGGTGCTGGCCGCGCTGGTGGAGGTGCCGCTGCAGGGGGCCGATGTGTCCTCCATCCGCTACTTCCGCACGGGCGCCGCGCCGCTGTCGCCCGAGGTGGCGGTGCGCTTCAAGGCGCACAGCGGCTTCCATGTGCACGAGAGCCTGGGCATGACCGAGATGACGGGCATCTCCACCATCACGCCGCCCGGCCTGCACGCGGCGGCCGGACATGTGGGCCTGCGCCTGCCGTTTGCGCGCCTGGCCGTGCGCCGCATGGGGCCGGACGGCAGGCCGTCGGACCAGGAAGCGGCGGCCGGCGAAACCGGCATGGTGGTGTTCCAGTCGCCCAACCTGTTTTCCGGCTACCTGGGCGGCATCGAGCCGTCCAGCTACCTCACCGATGACGGCTGGCTGATCACGGGCGACCTGGGCTCGGTGGGCGCCGATGGCCTGCTGCGGCTGCGTGGGCGCTCCAAGGACGTCATCATCCGCAGCGGCCACAACATCGATCCGCAGGTGATAGAGCAGGCGCTGGAGCGCCATCCCGCCGTCAAGGCCTGCGCCGCCGTGGGCGCACCCGATGCCTATGCGGGCGAGGTGCCTGTGGCCTTTGCCGCGCTCCACCCCGGCGCCCGGGCCGATGAGACCGAACTGCTGGCCTTTGCCGCAGCCGGCGTGGACGAAGCGCCGGCGCGCCCGCGCTATGTGCGCATCATCGATGCGCTGCCCACCACCAACGTGGGCAAGGTCTACAAGCCGCGCCTGCGCAGCATGGCTGCGGAAATCTACGCCCGCACCCTGGTGGCCCAGGCGCATGAGCGCATGGGCCTGCCGCTGCCGCCCGCCGACAGCACCACGCATGCGGAAGGCGAGGGCTTTGTGCTGCGCCCGGCCAGGGCGGCTGACCGGAGCCCTTGGGAGCGGGCCGCCGAGGCGCTGGCATTCATGGGCGAGCCGGTGCATATCGAGGAAGCCGCCTGAGCGCTGGGCCGAACCCCATTGCAGCCACCTGGTGAACTGCGCCGGAGCGGTGTGCAATGCGCATAGAATGCAAACCATTCGCATTCAATAATCAATGCGGCGCCATGCGGCCGCACCCCACTCCCCAAGCACCTTCATGCCGTCGGCCCGTTGTGGCGCCGATGGCTGTTTTTTTGTCCTTTGAGGAAGCTGCAATGAAGAAACACTGGATTCTTGTCTCCGCACTCCTGGCCGCCAGCGGCGCCAGCCAGGCCCACCAGATCTGGCTGGAACAGCCGGCCGGCGAAACCGCCGTGATCCGCTTTGGCGAGTTTGGCGACAACCTGCGCGAGACATCGCCGGGCCTGCTCGACAAATTCGGCAAGCCCGTGGCCACCCTGGTGTCTGCCCAGGGCGAGAAGGCGGCCGATGGCCGCAAGACCGGCACCGGCTTTGCGCTGCCCTTCAAGGCCGGCCAGGGCGACAGCATCGTGGCCGAGGATGCCGGCTACCCGCTGTACACCAGCAAGAAGGGCGAGCAGGAACTGCGCAACTGGTACCACCCGGCTGCGCGCCTGATCACCGGCTTTGCCGCCCAGGCCGCGCGCCTGACTCTGGATGTCGTGCCCTCGGGCAAGGCCGGCGAGTTCAAGGTCATCTACAAGGGCCAGCCCCTGCCCAAGGCCAAGGTGGTTCTGACCGTGCAATCGGGCTGGAGCAAGGAAGCCCATGCCGACGAGCAGGGCCTGGTGCAGTTCGACATGCCCTGGAAGGGCACCTACGTGGCCGAAGCCACGCACGACGAGCGCAGCGGCGGCGAGCGCATCGGCCCGAACGGCGCAGAAAAATACGACGGCGTGCACTACGTGACCTCGGTCACCTACGTCAAGCCCGAAGGCGTGGCGCCCATCGCTGCCGGCCCTGCGGCCAAGCCCAACAAGTAAGCGCTGCGGCCAGACACCTTGGCCGAAGACGCAGGCAGCCATGCCTGGCGGCCTCCATGTGTCATGCATGGAGGCTTTTTTACGGGCGTTGCAGCAGGCACGCAGGGGTGGATGCGGTGATTCGTCGTATACGATTGAACATTTCGTAGAGAGAGGGGCGCAGGCTTCAACGCCGTGTTCCAAGAGGAGGAATCCATGTTCAAACGCATACTGTCCCGCGGCCTGGCGCCGCTCCTGGCGCTGTTGTTGGCTGGCTCGGCCAGCCTGGCCCATGCCGATGAGGGCCTGCTGCTGGCCGCTGGCGCCGGCTACCGCAAGCCCGTGCTGGAACTGCTGCAGGCCTTCAGCCAGGCCACGGGCATTCGCGCCGAGGCCAGCTTCGGCAACATGAAGCAGATAGAGACCCAAGCCCGCCAGAACCCTGAGATCGCGGTGCTGATTGGCGACCGCGCCTTTGTCGAGCCCATGCAACTGGCCGAGCGCTACATCACCCTTGGCCAGGGCCAGCTGGTGCTGGTCGCCGCGCGCGGCCGGCGCCTGGAGAGCGTGCAGGACCTGGCCAGGTCCGAATTCAAGCGCATTGCCATCGCCGACCGCAGCAAGGCCGTGTACGGCAACGCGGCGCGTATCTGCCTGGAGCGCCTGGGCCTGGCGCAGACGCTGGGCGAACGCCTGGTCGAAGTGGCCACGGTGCCCCAGGTCAGCGCCTATGTGACCACCGGCGAGGTGGACGCAGGTTTTGTCAACAAGACCGAGGCCCTGGCCCTGAAAGACCGCGTGGGCGCCAGCGTGCCGGTGGCGGCCAGCTGCCATCCGCCCATCGAACTGAGCCTGGCCGTGCTCAAGGGCCGCGCCGCTTCGCCGCAACTGCAGGCGCTGCTGGACTTCATCGCCACGCCGCAGGCCCGCCAGGTGCTGGAGCGGCACGGCCTTTGATGGGCCACCCATTCCCTGCTGGCAGCTGACAATCCATGGCCACCTCCGTCTGCGCCCAGGCGCCACTGGCCCTGACCGCCCAGGTCATCGCCTGGAGCCTGCTGCTGCAATTGCTGGTAGGTGCAGGCATGGGCTGGCTGCTGGCGCGGCGCCGGTTTGCGGGGCGCCAGCTGGTCGACGCGCTGGTCAGCCTGCCGCTGGTGTTTCCGCCCATCGTGCTCGGCTACGGCCTGCTGGTGCTGCTGGGCCGGCAGGGGCTGCTCACCCAGCTGCTGCCCGATGTGCTGCGGCCCGACATCGTTTTTTCGCAAACGGGCCTGGTCATTGCGGCTTTCATTGCCGGGTTGCCGCTCATGGTCAAGCCCACGCAGGCCGCCTTTGCCGGCACCTCGCCACGCCTGCTGGAGGCGGCGGCCATGCTGGGGCACCGCCCCTGGTCGGTGTTCTGGCGCATCGAGCTGCCGCTGGCCCGGCGCGGCATTGCGGCCGGCCTGATCCTGTCGGGGGGCCGTGCGCTGGGCGAGGTCGGCCTGTCGCTCATGCTGGGCGGCAACATCATCGGCCGGACGGAAACCCTGTCACTGGCCATCTACAACAACGTGCTGGATGGCAATCTGGCCTGCGCCAATCAACTCTCTCTGATGCTGGGCGTGCTGGCCATGGCGGCCTTCATGGTGCTCAGGCGGTTTGGCGCGCTGTGAGCAGCGGGCAGGGCCGGGCAGGGCGCAAGCTGGAAAGGACTCAGGGCAGGAACGGCGAAGACAGCAGCCGCAAGCCGATGGAAAACCACCGCTCCTGCGTGCTGCTGCCTGCGCGATTGCCGTAGGTGGCATCGATCTGCACATGTCCAGGCACCAGCCAGTAGCGCAGGCCCATCTGGTAGAAGGGCTTGCCCTGGTTCTGGCCGAATGTCTCGGCAATCAGCCAGGTGCTCTGGCTCAATTGGGCCTCGGTTGCCAGGCCCCACGTCATGAGGTTGCGATGTGTCTGCGCCGTGCGCAGCCAGCCCACGTTGGTGTGGAAGAACAGCCGGTCATCGCGCAGCGAGAACGTGACGGGCACATAGGCGTACAGATCTCCCCGGCCCTGGCCCTCGTCATTCGGATGCCGGGCATTGCCCACGGCCAGGCCCCAGCCCCAGCCATTGGGCTGCAGTTCCTTGAACAGGGTCTTGCCCTGGATCACCACGTCCGTGGTCCGGCTGCTGCCGTCCTCGCGCGTGCGTGCCGCGCCCAGCGTCAGCTCCAGATTGCCCGTGAAATTGCAGGCCGGCTGCGCCCAGAATTCCGTGCTGTCCTTCCTGGACTTGACCCAACTTTCCAGCTGGCAGGACTTGGCATCGACGATGCGGGCATCGTCCGTGATCATGGGGCGAGCCGAGTGGGCCGGGCTGGTGCCGAGACAGGCTGCCAGGCCCAGGGCTGCTGCCGTCCAAAGGGAGTGGGAATTGCGCATGGCCCGCCATCCTAAAGCCGAAAAATGACGCCACCAGAACATTGCTGTGCCAGGAGCGCCACAACAACGGCTGTGCACGGATTGGCCCATATGGCCCTGTCCATCGCCAAACTGGGTCAGGCACACATCCCCGGACGGATCGCGCTGGGGAACCACGTCCCCGCACACATACAGCCGCTCCGTGCCCGCCTTCGCAACGTACTTCCACTCATGGTCCCAAGGCAGGCGATAGCCCGTGGCGGCCAGAAAGCGCTGCGCTTCCTCTTGCTGCCATCACTTGTCATTCCTTGGGGTTTTTTGATCATTGTCACATAACGATAAATGCATCATGCTTTTTATAAAAACGTATCGCATTTATATAGTCAACGATGGTGGGGAATTCCACTTGCTGTTCCAGATTTTCGATTATATCCTCCACATCTTCTTTTGAAAGATAGGGGGAAAATCCTGCCCTGAAAAATAATTCTCTAACTTGTAATTCATCCTGGGGACTCTGATTTAAATCCGCGCTATAGAAAAATACCTTGGCATCATCTTCTATATCGATATCAGTCTTTGCGTAGAGCCATCCTTCATTAATGGAAATTTCCTCAATGACTTTCTTGAGATTGATGAGATTTTTCATGGATGAATAATGAGTTTATTAATGAGGGGTGCTGTCATCTTGCTCATGAAAATCAAATTTGGAATAATGCGATCGCAAAAGTATGCGGGACATTTTCCTGTGTTGTACGATTGAATATCTATAATACCTTCAAGTCATAAAGAAATACAGTGGATTCACCAGTGCATGCCGATGTTTTTATTCTGAATACAGCAGTTAAATCAGATGGCTCTCCATCAATCCAGAGATCAATGTCTGAAAGCTTGTCAAATAGCCCCAATCCTTCCCGTGTTTCCATTTCTGCCACACTTGATTCTGGAGGCATCGTGTACCTCTGCCTCTTGTGCTTTGGGTTGGAAATGTAGTTTTCTAAGACACGTGAAATTTCGAATGAGTTATCTTCGTCCAAAATTTGCTTGTTTTGGGTAATTTGATGATTGCAGATGATCTTCAATAGATCCATGATCTGTATTTTTGCATTTGGAATATCTTTGACCATTGACATAGATTCCGTGACAACACTTCAAATAGCAAAACGTCATTGATGTCGATAGTTATGTCGCATAGACAACAAAATCTCCACTTCTCCAGTTATTACCACCAGTCCAGGCACAGGGATGGCCTTGTCGATGATATACGCTGAGCATTTTTTCAAAATAAGAATGTGAATCCTGCACTAGCAGTCTTGCTTCTGCACACAGCATAAGATCTTCATATATGGACTCGGAAAGATCCATGATTTCTTGAGGATCAAGAAGGGTGCTGATCTTGTGCTTGGAAAAATACTCAACAAGACAATCGAAGTAATTAATGTGCCGCATAGCTCAATGAGTTTGCTTCTTCTTTCGTCGAAAGGTGGTGATTCTATTTTTTCTATGGGGTGTTGGTTTCTTCAAATCCTGTGCATATTTTCAAAAGAAATTTTAGATGAGCCAATGCTCATATCGATACTCTACTTTAATCAAATAGCCAGCGAAAATTGAATTTTCATACCGGATCATAAAATCCAACGGGTTTGTATAGCTCACTCATATGCGACTGCATGCTTGCGTTTATATCACTTATGGGTATGTATTTCACACATCGTATGCCATGATCTTCGAATATCTTTTTTGCCTTCTCTGAACAAATTAGACTTGCTTGGCTGGACGAGATATTCACAATGTCGAAAATGTCAAAATCCAAGTCCTCCTTGAAATGGAGGCTTTCATATTCAACGCCTCTTGGGGATATTTGTTTGCTCTTTGAAATATCCAAGCAGTTTTCGGCTTTGAACTTCTTTGGTATTGCAATAAAAACATCCCTGGTATTTCTAGCAATACCTTTGCTATCGACGCAATCAACACGCTTGATTTCGGAAAAATTATGTTTGATTTCTGGAAGACATCTTGCGAATCCAGCACTTATGACATAAAAGTAATCTGCACCCTTGCGAACATCATAGTTATATTCATTTTTCTCCATCAAAATAAGTTTCTCGGGAAGCGATGGTAGTGTTCCTCCGTATCTTTTGGGGCCAGAATACCAGGGGTTATAACCATAGTCCGCTTTTACCTCTTCAAAATCTTTAGCAAGTACGGAATGATAAAATCCAGCAGGGCATCCAAATTCCTCGTTGATGGCCATGATGTAATATTCTTTATTCATCCAAATATTTCCTATAAGCGGCTAATATCACTTTGTTGAGTTGCTCCAGTTCGTTCAGCGACCAGAACGTCAGGTATAGGTCGCCAAAATTTCCTGCGCCTTCATTGGACCGGCGCATCCAATTCGCGTTCATCTGCCTCAGAGAATTTTCTGCCGATGGATGAAATTGATTCCAGTATAAATAAGCCAAACTCTTGGTCGGCGAATTTTGCTTCGGTTTCTCCAAAATACTGAATGTCTTCCAATTTAAAAGGCGTGCTCATCTTCTGTTAGATCCAGCTCATGCAATATATGGTGATTATTGTTCTTCAAGAGTTTTCATCCCTTGGAACAGGAGGGCCTATTTGAGGCTGAGATTGTTTTCGTCAAATTTGTTCATCTTCCTTATTCTTATTGTTTCTATGCCTTTCCATTTATTTTTATAGAATAGAATAACTATATAGGTTTCTTTTTGATATATTTGGACAAGGTCTTCCTTGTTTTTGCTGACCGATTTACCCAATTTTTCTTCGACTTGGCTCTTAT
Organism: Delftia sp. UME58; assembly: GCF_014170385.1. Classification (NCBI taxonomy): domain Bacteria; kingdom Pseudomonadati; phylum Pseudomonadota; class Betaproteobacteria; order Burkholderiales; family Comamonadaceae; genus Delftia; species Delftia sp. UME58. The sequence continues at coordinate 78,168 of NZ_LZZV01000102.1, read as the reverse complement.
CCATTGTGAAGTCGAGCTTGAATGGTATTTCTTCTTCGAAGCCTTTGTTGATGTCGATGGATTCAAAAGTGAACCCGCCATCCCCAATGGGTTGAGAAAGATATTTCTCCTTGTATGAATCCGTGGGATCAAATTCCATGGAAATCAATTTATCTTTGGTTTTTATTCTTGTTGTGAAATCTCCTTTTGGTAATTTATTTATGCCATTTTCTAGAAGAAAATACTTAAAACTATCGCTTGTAGAAGTATGGCCCAAGAGTGATAGCAATTTTTCGATGTTCATTGTGATTGCTTATGTTGATGGTAGTTTTGGTTTGACGGCTCTATGAGATAGAACCATGTCTTCCACGTATTTATCAAAATCAAGACTATTTAACTCTTGAAAACGATTGCATGTACTCATCAAAGGCATCGTCGATTTTTTACCGGAATCCTTGTGATTCGTGGGATTGACTTTATCTTTTCCACCCCCTTGGTCATCTGCTTTCTCCGCTATAGCGCCTTTAGCATGTGGGGCTGCTTTATGAACCAGTTTCTGCTGCTTCACGCCAACCTTCTTTCCTGGGCTTCTGTGGTCGCCGCTGCTGCCTACTTTCCATACTTGGTCCCGGTGGCCACCATGCCGGCCCTCAAGATCATGACTGCTGCATTCAAGGCTGTGTTGACTTTATCGCCCTCGGCAAGATAGATCAACGCGCTGGCGCCGCCGGCAATTTCGCCAATGCCGGGGATGAGGCCCACGACATACAGACCTGTGCGCACAACGTCGCTGCCCCAGCGCAGCCTCCTTGTAGTCCGCAGCCCACGCCACCTTGCCCTGTGCGTCGGCCAGCTCCAGCGGCGTGCCGATCTGGTCGCATTGGCACCAGTAGGTGCTGGGTTTTTCGCCCGCGTCCTGAATGTTGGCCGGTGGCACAAAACTTCCCGGCTCATGGGCTTCCCTGGAAGGGCCGACTGGCGAGAATGCGGCCGGTGGGGCGTATATCCGGACGTGTTATGGAGTTTTTAGATCATAAAGATAAACTGCTTGAGCATTGGACTTCGGATTTCTTCTTACGCAAAAGGTCGCCACGGCGTCACTTTCATCGCCGTTGCTCCATAGAAATACATCGATGGCGTATTTATCATTTGGATCTCCTGGAAGATCAAATATGTATGATTTCTGCAATGCATCGTCGGGTGGCATTGTAATTAATCTTCCGCGAAAGATGTCACGAGAACGCTCAGTATATTCCTGTGGCGATGCATTGCCTAGCAGTTTTTCTGTATGCAATAGGTCGTAATTTTCATTGGCCATTTCTTTTATTATTGATTTTATATTAGAAATGATTTTAGGATTATTTTCCAAGTATGATTCAGTCATTTCCTGTTTGCTACAGTTGGATGTTCAGTCCCACAGTGAGATGGTGCTGATGAAGTCTAAAGCGGCCTGGATCTTTCTCCCATGCCTCGCAAATCGCTCGAAATGGCGTCTTCCACCTGTGCGCCTTCGAGTGCTTGCCGAAGTTGTAGCCTTGAACGAATGTCCAGCGACAGATGCCCTTGCTTGCGTAACGCAATCGCCAGGTGTTCTTGCTCCTGGGAAAGATGCTGGCTTGCTCTGTCCCGAGGACCCATGGGCTCATCGAGCACCGAGGTGCGCGCGCGCCACTTGGCCACAGTCTTGGGGTTGATGCCGTAGAGCTGGGCCAAGGACCGATGGGAGCCGGTCGCTAGCTGGAGCTCTGCGCGGATACGCGGCGTTGTGCGGGCGCTGCCATGCAGGCGGATTGCCATAGTGCTTTCTCCTGTTCCAGGCTGAAGAATGCACCATGACTTCCTGGGACCGTACATCTCAATCAGGGGCAAAGTCCATGTTTTCTTTTGACATTTGTAGGAACACCAAGCTGAAAGAATTCCAATTTATCCTCTTCAAAAGCGACTGTCCATACAATACTGTCAAGAAAATAGTTATCAATCTCCGGCATTCTGCGCTTGAGCTGTCCCAGTTTTTTCTCTATAGCATTTCTGCTGTCATTTGCGCTTAAACCATAAGGTAAAGGCCCGGTGTAAATTCCATTCCTCCCGTCATCTCCAGATATTCGAATTTCAAGTTGGCTAAATATGAAAGCACCTTCGCTTTTGGGTGCTATCCCAGTTCCTTTTGCATCTATTTCAAATGACATTGAAAGACCTTGTCCTTTTATGGGGATAAGCGTTTCCAATGACCGGCCTATTTTCGGTCGACTCTTAATGCCATTTTTGGTTAAAAATTCGTCGAGCGGCTCATGCGTGCTGCTATGGCCTAAAAAAAACATCAGTTCTGTTGCATTCATTTCTTTGCCTTTGTTACGTTGGTGCTGGCGTTCTTAATATGTTGATCCCAATCCAGGTTTCTCAACTCTTGCGCAGCTTTGTCATAGGTATTCTTGCATCCGTGATCCTCATTTTCCATAACCATTGGAGATGGCATCTGTATCCGTTTTGCAGCTTCATTGAGGTTTTCCGTAACTTGACTCCGGTAACCGCCATCCCAGCGCCCGGGACCATGGCTGCCTCGCTCAAGGCTGCGTTGACTTTATCGCCCTCGGCAAGATAAATCAAAGCGTTGGCGCCGTCGGCAATTTCGCCTACGCAAGGCAATTGAACCGACGTCCCAGGCAGACGTTGGGGTTCAGAACGCCTGCTGAAATGTTTGATGAAGGTGTTGCGTTGACAGGTTGAATCCACCGCCGCTGCCGGTCCGAGTTTGTAAGGATTAATTTGATTTTTGAGCATGCCTAACAAACTTGCACATTCACCTAATTCTAAGAAAATATCCTTTATCAAAAAAATCACGATTAAAATTATTTCTTGCATCGTCAATATTTATTGAAAACTCTTTCGCATTTAAATTAATGGTCGATTGATTGTTAAACATGAATTTTGCGATATTTGGGATAATGCAATCATTGGATAATCTATTTTCAATAAAATTGAACAATATTTTTATATTATCTTCGCGCTCACTATTTTTTTGAAAAAATTCGTTGCAACTTTGATGCGTCTTATCTGAAATCATTGCCGCATTAAAACTGCGTCCGTTAATGGTTGCACGAATACTGCCGGCAAATATTGTTTCAGGTATCCGAAATAATCCAACTTCAGTAAATTCCTTGTAATTTTTGGATTCTTGATTTTTCTCTTCAAAATACAATAAAAATGATGACATAATTATTTAGGATGAATTGTGTGAATCGCCTACGGTTTCTTCATGATTATTCGGATGAACATGTGGTAGACGACCTTCTGTACTGCCTGTTTTTTGTTAGGGTGGGCGGGATGCTCCATAGGCGCACCACAAGCACACCTTTTCGCAAGACTGATTACCTCACTGCGGCTATCTGCATATACATTTTGTCCTCGCTGTATCCCGATAGCATCTTGACTAACAAATCGCCCCACACCGGATCGTAATACCGAAGTCGGTTGTAGTGCAGCCCTGTCTCTTCACCAAGCTGCTGCCCCTGTAACCGGAAGGGCTGCTCAATCGGCGGCGGTGGAGGTGGTGCAACAGGCTTGGAACCCCAGGCCCGCGCGCTGACGGGCCGATCACCGGTGCCGGTCCGCAACACGCTGCGCATGACCGCCTCGCCCAGACCTTGCAGTCCGCCGCCCAGGCTACCTGGCCTTGTTCGTCGGTCAACTCCAGCGGGGATTTATTCCATTGAATTTATGAATTTGCTGTATTTTTTTATCCAGCCATTATTGCCATAAATTTCTCCAGTTAAGCCGTCACTTATTTCTGATATATCTTCAACTCCTTGATAGCTTATGCCAATAACTTCTTGCTCTGCCATTCGTAGAATTCTGAATAAAGCGGAATCAACTGCGAAAGCGACTAGGAAATCAAAATGAAATTTCTGATTTCCTGAAAGTGATGCATAAAACTCTTGCAACCTCTTTGCTTCATCTGTTGTGTATTTCCCGTTTGCACAGTCGGTGACTCTTTCTATAGATGAGTCTCTAACTGTGTGGATAATGTCTTCGCCAAATTTATCTAGTGTTGAATCTTGCATATTATTTATTCCAAGGAATTCTGCTCGATGTAGTAGCTCATAGACTTCTAGAGAGGGTTATGCACTTTGAGAAATTTTCTTTTACGACAAGCAATTACCTGTGTTTTGAGAAAATGAGTATGAAAAATTCTTCGATGGAATTAACAGCTTGCATGTAGGCTCGTAACATGCGCTAAAGATTTAAGATTATTGCAAGCTCGCGCTCTGGTGTTTGCTTAATGTCTACTAGGAATTACGCAAACTGTATTCAATGATTTAAGAATATTCTATTTGAATACGTCAGATAACATCGACGACTTACGGAATTTTTAATCTGGACTGCAGGGTGAGATCTCCCATGATTTGAAAAATTTATAGCACCTTGCGTAAATAATATCTACAAAATTAGATATTCATATTTCCTGAATTCATGTATTCAATGATTGAACTAAGGCGATTAACTATTTTTGATGAAAAGTTTCAGCTGATCAAAGGCATCGGTTAAATCATGAAATGCTGGATCTTCTCTATCTATGGAGTTTTTTAATGAATAAAATTCTTGTGAGGCAATATAAATTTTTCGCATGAAATAGTGAAATTCATATGGTCCAAATTGTTCTCCTTGATGCTTTATATACAGTCTATTTTTAATGTTGGAGAATGACAATGAGAATGAAGAATCTGTAGCGCTGAACTCTGTTTTTCCACCATTTTTTATAGATAGCAAATCATCGATCAATGAAATTAGTGATAGATAAATCATCATCTTGAATTTTTTGTTTATTTTTGATGTAATTATTCCATTATCTAATATAAATTCCATGTCTCCCAAATCAAAACCAGATGGTTTTTCTTCATTTACCTTCGAAAAGGATGCTGCTATCATATTTGCTCGCTTCTAGCTTTATATGCCGTAATTGTTCTATTGCCATCGTGCGAATCAAAAACACCTTTGATTCTGTCAACCTTTCCATTGACTAGCATTCTTTTTTTCGTAAGTTTGAATGCGTTTTTTGGGATCACTAACTCTTACTCCATTTTTTACACGGCATTCACAAAATTTCTGTAACTCTGCTTGCGCTGTACCTGGTTCAAGCAAATCACCAGGACCATCGGGATGAGTGCCACTTATATGTCTTTCGTCAGTATGTTGGAATCCCTCTCTGCTATTTCCCGGCTCGATTCGAGGTTTGTGTTATTTTCTTCCAGGGAGACCAAGTAGATCAAACCACTCAATAGGATTTATGGTGTATTGATATAAGTTAAATTCACCCAAGAGTCAAATAGGACCCTGACTAACAAACCGCCCAACGACCGGATCGTAATACCGAAACCGGTTGTAGTGCAGTCCGGTGTCTTCATCAAACTGCTGTCCCTGAAAGCGGAAGGGTTGCTCAATGGGCGGCGGTGGAGGTGGTGCAACAGGCTTTGAGCCCCAAGCCCGAGCGCTGACCGGCCGATCATCGGTGCCGGTTCGCAACACGCTGCGCATGACCGCCTCACCCCAGACCTTGTAGTCCGCAGCCCAGGCTACTTCGCCCTGCTCGTCGGTCAGCTCCAGCGGCGCGCCGATCTGGTCGCACTGGTACCAGTAGGTGCTGTGTTCCTCGCCTGAGCCCTGCACGGTGGCCAGCGGCACAAAGCTGCCCGGCCCATAGATATAGAGCGCCTGTCTTGCGCCCCGCTGGCTGTGAACCATGAGGTCACCGTCCCCAATGATTTCCACGGTGCGGCCCCGGGCGTCATGGCGGTAGCGCGTGGTGCGGCCCAGCGGGTCGGTGGCCTGCACAAGGTGGCCCCCGGCTGTCGTATTCCTGTTGCCACTCGTGGCCCAGGGCTTCGCGAAGTGTGGCGACTAGGTCTCGCGGGCCGATGCGGCCTTTGATGGCACCTGTGGCGTTTGCTCAATGAGTTGTTTTTGTTTTTTGAAAAATAGTGAACCCCAATTATTTTAAATCGGGATGCTTTAATTCGCGATGACCGTTGTTATTGAAAATAGTTATCTTTTTTGGACCTATGCATATCAAGGTTTCTTTGTGAACCGAAATATCCTCACATTCCTTTATTTCTTTGATTTTATACAATTTGGATTTTTCTTTTTTATAGTCCAATGAAAAAAGTCCTTTATTGGAAGAGAAATATATTTTGTTCTGAAAGAAAACCATCTTGGTCAGAATCATGTTGTCATCATAATGACTCATGTCTTTGAAGCCATTCTTGAAATCACCTCGAAGTATGGCCCCGTTGAATCCGCATGCCCAGATAGCTCCATCTGGGGCACAGAAAATACTCATGATTATTTCGTCAGTTGAAATATCAACTTCATTCCACAATTTTCCATCAAAGTGATATATTCCATCTCGTCCAGCAGCATAAAGATCATCTTCTGAATAACCATCTATATCAGAAATATCATCACCTATTTCAAGAGTATTTAGTGATAAATTAGCCTTTGGGGTAGGGCTCTTTTTCCTGAGTTTTCCTGCAATATCGCGCCATCCATTTGTGCCGCGTTTATATATTTGTCCTCCACCTCCACATGCGTATAATACGCCATCTATCTCTTTTACAGAATTCAAATATCCATATATCGGAAGTTCTTTGTCCAATCCTGCTTCTGCGATATTCTCGGTGCTCGCGCCACCAGGCCAATAAACTGATATCTCCCCATTATTCGATAAAATTACATATTTTCTCCTATTTCCCATAGCCTTGATTGAAGAGCAGATGCTAACTGTTGTGAAATTAGGCAAATCTAGGTGTCTCCAAGGATCTCCCGAAGATTGAGCATCATAAAAGAAAATCCTACTGAACTCTGCAGAATCATCGATGCCATCCGGCCTTGATGAAAACATATAGTAATCATCCTCGATCGCCAGACATTTATCAAAAGTTATGGGTGTGGATTTCATATGTGCTCCGCTATCTATGCGGACCTCCTTGAGTGGTTTTTCCTGGTCCAATTTTTCAGGAGCCTATTGGTATTTTGCCGATGGGGTCTGCTCGTACAATGGCGGAATCCAATCCTTTCGATTGATGAAAAATACGGAGCTGAGCTTCTACTAAAATAGGATTGCATCCAGTTATTCTTCCAGCCAATATTGCGCCAGCGGCTTCAAGTACACCAAGTGGTGCTGTGTCTGGAGGGTTTCCATCAAGCGCTGCCCTCTGTTCCAATGGATCGTATATCGCATGAATCTTTCCGTGTTCTTTCGACATAGAGATATTCTCACCATCCACACAGATAACAAGACCTTCATCTTCTGTTATTCCATAAGGGTGAGAGCTTCCTCTGTTGCCGCTGCTGCGGCCTTCTTCCCATACTTGACTCCGGTGGCCGCCATCCCAGCGGCCGGGATCATGGCTGCGTTGACTTTATCGCCCTCGGCAAGATAAATCAAAGCATTGGCGCCGTCGGCAATTTCGCCAACGCCGGGGATGATGCCCACGACATCCAGACCTGTGTGCACAACGTCGCTGCCCCGGCGCTGCCACCAGCTTTTTTTCCTAGGCGAGGGGTTTGATGGGGGGCCGTGGCTCCGTGGAGGTGGGGGGCCGTGTCGGGGATGACCAGTCCCGAGGTGTTGCCTATCGGCCCTGGAAAAGGGGCGGCGTTGGGCCTGACCTGTGCAGGTTCTGCTGGGTCAATACACCAACGAGAACACGCATGGGTTGCTCAGGCAGTATCTTCCCAAAGGACTCGACCTGTCGGGCTACTCGCAAGCGGGCCTGGATGCGATCGCAAGGCAATTGAACCAGCGTCCAAGGAAGACACCGAGGTTCAGAACACCTGCTGAAATGCCGGCCTTCTGGTTGCCGCAGGTGCGGCGGGTGACGTTGCCGTGCACGTCGTATTCAAAGTGCAGGTCTTGGTAGAAGCGCAGGCGGTTGTCGCCTACGACTCCCAGGGTGGTGTCCACGGACTGGCCATCTTTGCCGGGCATGGATGCCATGCAGATTGCCGGCGGGGTCGAAGGCAGATAGTTCGCGGGCCAGCGGGCTGCATTGTGCGGGCAGGCTGGCGAGGATGCGGTCCGTGGTGTCGTAGCGGAAGTCCTGCCGGCCGCACGGGGAGTTTGCATGGCGGTATTTTAATGAATTTTATTAAATTAATATTTAATTTTGATTTATGATATTTTTCAATTTGTTTATTTTTTTGTTATTTCTTCCTGTTTGATTTATAAATATTTCTTTGAACTCACTATTGATGGCAGTCGTGGATATTTTTTTTCCACTCATTTCTTCAAATATTCCCTTGTCAGTTTCAAAAGTAAGAGCAAGTGGATTTTTTTTGAAATATGAAAATCTGCAAACGCATAAGTCATTTATTATAACTGCTCCATTTGTTTTTGATTCATCCATGAATAATCTTGTGTTTATTTTTTCATTAATTATTTTAAAAATATTTGACAGTCTAAATCCGTGGAAATCAAGACCACTACTCCATATTTCTCCTTTGAATGTGTACAATTTAAAATTAACACCTTGATTTTTTCGAACTGTCGGATAGTATTTTTCAAATAATTCATGATCGCTTGGATCTCCTGTTCCGTCGAAACCCATTGCTACTGCATCTTCTCTAGTTGAGGGCGTTTTATCTTTTGATTCAATGTTTGTGCATATATCTCCATTAATATATGTTCTTAATATTAGGTTGATTTTTTGGTAATCTATAATCATTTTTAAAAAGGAGATGTTCCTTGTGATGAAGTGGCTTCTTTGTTGATGAACTTACCCAATTAGTTTTGGGGTGATGCATAAAATCTTTATTTTCGGCCAATTGTAAATTGTATCAAGTTGACTTGATGGAGATAAAGTTTTGGAGAGCTGAATTTTGCAGAAGGTTCTTATTTTTTTGTAATAACTGGCTCATGCCAAATATCCTCGTAACCCTCATTGTCAATGATAAATCTATAACCTGGTGCAAGAGCCAAGTACGGCATGAGTGCGGGCCATACATCTGGGACGTGGCCAATGTGTATTGGCTTAAAAAAATCAGGATCTTCAGAGTACTCTCCTGCCCAAATATACCAGCCGGCAGTCCCATTTTCAGGATGGGCTCTCATTCCTGTTACGGGTTGTTTTCCTTTCGTTTGCAAGGCGATGCCAATTTTTAAACTATCATCCGGATAAGATTCTGGAGATCCAGCCAGAATACATTTTTCTTTCTGAAGAGAATTGATTTTGCTGTGATCGTTCATATTTTCCAAGCCATACATTTAGAGAATACAAATGCTTGCCCGCCTTGAATTCTAGAGCATGTGGGACCGTGTGACTGAACTGAAGAAACTTGTGTCTGTTTAACTACATCGTTAGTTCCAGTTCGATAGTGCTCCACAACAAGTGGGTCAATATGGTCGGCTACCATTTTGGCTTCAATGCCGCCAAAAACTACACAAGATTTTCCTTGTACAACGACGGTCTGTTGTGCCGTTGGACCACAAGGATCTAGTCTTTGATATTTCCCAATTCTTTGCTTTGGCCGGTGCGCAGATACTGCAACTGCCGTGTCTGGCCCCAGACCTTGTAGCTGGCGGCCCAGACGATGCGGCCGGCTTCGTCGGTGAGTTCCTGGGGGGCGTCGATCTGGTCGCAGTGGTAGTAGTAGGTGGCGAAGCTGGCTTTGTCCGCTTCTGCCTGTGCGTTGCGGTTTTCTTCGCTTTTCCATTCCGACTCCAGCTTGGCCAGGAGCACGAAGCTGTCGGGCTCGTAGAGGTATTCGCTCAGGCGTGAGCCACGGATTTCCCCGGTGAGCAGGTCGCCGTCGTAGAGGAAGGTGGTGCGCCCGAAGGCATCGTGCTTGTCGATGCGCCGGCCCAGCGCGTCGTAGCGGTAGCGCGTGGTCTGGACGGTGGCGGCAGGCTCTGGCTGCGTGTTCGATCCGGCGATCTTCGGTTCGGGCCTGTCGTGGTAGCGCGTGACCGTGGATTCGAGCATCTGGTGCTCGGTGCTGTAGCGAAAGCGCTGTACGGTGTGCCACCCTATGCGGCGCTTCACGATGTTGCCGTGCAGGTCGTTGGCCTGGAAAAAATAAGAAATTCTCCTGATTTCCAGTCTTCTTGGCCTAACCAACCGTAGGGAAAACCTTGTCTTTTATATATGCTGAACATGTTTTCGAAATATGGATGCGAATCAGTCATTAATAATCTTGATGATGCACAAAGAAGCAGATCATTACAGATTGCATCGGCTATAAGCTCGGCTTGATCTTTGCTGAATTCTTTAATCGACAATATTCTTGGAGCGATAAGTTTATAGAAATTTTCTTGCTCAGAAAATTCTATTAAAGAACGCCTTAACGTTCGAAGTGGCTCATCCATTGGGTACGGAATTTCTGAGGAGGCATCCTGAGTTATTCCAACCAATGGGAAATGTGGTGGGTTGATATCTTGATCAAGATACTCAGCCAATATTGTTTTTATATCTGTAGCAACATTTTTATCATCCCCATTGGGAGTGTATTCTCGTTCCATAATGGAACCTTGCTTTATGTAATTTAGAACTTCAACAACTTTTGCAGGAAATGAATTTATATCAATCATGTTAAAATCCAGAGCTTCGTAAAATTTTATCCCATTGAGAGAATCTGTCTCCCTCTTTGTTCATTTATAGGCGTTCCTTTTCTTAGTTCTTTTCTTATGGTTCTTTGCATCTCGACTGCGGCTGCGCCAGAACTACAACCGGGTGGCCCCATGCCTGGCCGCGCAGATCGGGCGTTATGCGCACGCCAAGCAGTTCAAGCGCATGCGCCCCGCCGTTCGCACGCTGCGCACCCGCGTCGGGCGCGTGCACCGCGAGGTGCAGCGCCAAATGCACGTGCTGCCCGAAGCGGCCAAGGCCAAGGTCCAGGACCTGCTGCAACGCACAGGCCGTATCCTGGCCCAACGCACCAAGGACAAGAAAAGCTGTACGCCTTGCACGCACCCGAGGTGGAATGCATCCGCAAAGGCAAGGCCAGGACAGCGTACTAGTTCGGCGTGAAGGTCAGCATCGCCACCACATTGAAGGAAGGCCTGGTGGTGGGCATGCGCTCCATGCCGGGCAACCCCTACGACGGCCACACGCTGGCCGAGACGCTGGAGCAGATGGGCATCCTCACCGGCACGAACAGGCCGCCGGCCACGGCCATCGTGGACAAGGGCTATCGGGGCGTGGAGATCGAAGGCGTGTGCATCCTGCGCTCGGGGCAACGACGCGGCGTTACCAGGACACTGAAGGCCATGATCCGGCGGCGCAGCGCCATCGAGCCAGCCATCGGGCACATGAAGATGTACGGGCGGCTGGGCCGCAATCCGCTCAAGGGCACGCTGGGCGATGCGCTGCACGCGGTGATGTGCGGCGCCGTGCACAACCTGCGCCTGATCCTGGCCGCGCTGCGGCTTCTATGCGCCCGATTCGGGCTGTGGGTGCAGGCGCTCATCTCTGCACTGATCGCCATGACCGGTGATCGCCGATCTGCCTGCGGCTGAAAACGTGATTGTTCAGGACGTACCATTTATTCTGATAAATATCACATGCCGGAATTAATGGAAATTATCTTGGCGTTGCTAGCTTGGTCGAACCGGGTTTATTATGGAGTAAGGGAGGTTCTCTATATATTCATCGAAAGCATCGATGCCTTTGTTGAGAATAATCTTCTCTTCATTCTCATTAATTGGAACGACCCAAAGTAGACTAACTTTCTCGGATCCTATTATTATTTCTTCTAGCTCCTCGCTTTCTCCTCGTAGTTCATCAATTAGTATGGCCTTGGTTGTCCATCTTTCGGGGGCCAAGGCGCTTTCACTCATGACCCGTGGAGGCTCAGAGCTTTCTATATTTTCAATGTTGTGAGCTATTATGTCGCAAAAATATGTAAAGACCCTGTCAATACTTTCATTTCCCAATCCGCTCTCCAAGGCCAACATGAATTCTGTGCAGATGCGTTTTCCATTTTTTCTTGTGAAATTTGAAAGTCCTACCGTTGCGAATCTGGCTGGATATTTTTTATCTTTTGCTGGGAAGAAGTATAATTCCACTGCTGAATGGGTTTTGTTTTTACCAATTTTTAATCTGTATTCCGGCATTCCCCATTCTTTAATATAAGCGCACAAAATAATGCTCCTTCTAATATCGAAGGATAATATCGCTGCTTTTGCTTCCTCGGTTTTAATTTGTGCATCCATCATCTTTTCCTTCCTTGATTTTCTTGGTTTAAGGTTTGAACCTGTATCTGTGCGATATTTCTGGATTTGACTCACTGAACAGAAGTATTGCTTGTGTTTAATAAGCACCCAAAATAGCGCAAGGGATATTTCCGTCGATGTCTGTCTGTTGTTTCTCCAGGGCATCTCTTCGGCGTTTGCGAATTCTTTTTGGATACAGCTTTTCCCTAATACCAGGTCCACTGCGTTTTGCTAAGCCATACGGATCTATCCATTCGAGAGGATTGTTTGCATAAATAGATAAATTATTTCCACCAAAAACCCAATCGGATCCTGCTGCACGAACCTGCCCACCACAGGATCGTAATACCTGAACCGGTTGTAGTGCAGCCCCGTCTCGCCGTCAAAGTACTGTTCCCTGGAACCGTAGCGGTTGCTCCACCAGCGCAAGGCTTTGTACCTCACCGTGCGCGACCAGGGCCAGCGGGCGCTGGTCGTGGGTGAACGCCGCTGCATCGTCCGTGCCGGTGCGCAGGTGCTGCAACTGCTGGGTCTGGCCCCAGACCTTGTAGCTGGCGGCCCAGACGATGCGGCCGGCTTCGTCGGTGAGCTCCTGGGGGCGCCGATTTGGTCGTATCGGCACAGGCGGACGATGCGTTGGCCAGATGGCCGGGGGAGTTGTCCCTGTCCCCGGAGGGCCTGTCGTGGCGCCTTACTAGTTGACGCTATGGGAGGCGGAATAGAGCCCAAGATGCCCCACCCATAGCAACTGGTCAGAGCATCCTGGGTGTGTTCGGTCTTTTGGTAGAGGTGTTTTCAATGTCACTGAGTACATGTCCATCTGCGTGAATCTGGTGAATCCGTAGTAGATCCATTGAGCCACTATGTATGACTCAATTGATAGTCACGTAGTGTATTCTGCGGTTTTATTAGATTTTAATTCTGAAATATTCAAATATAATTCAAGGGATAAAATTGTTATATATAAAATTCATGAGCGCGTGAAAATTAAGAAATCACCACTTTTCCAATTTTCTCCTCCAATCCAACCGCAGGGAAATCCCTGATTCTTATAGACGTCAAAATAACGTTCAAAATACGGATGAGGATTTTTAAGAAAAAGCCTAGATTTTGCACACATGTATAGGTCTCCACTAATTGCATCTGCTAGCAATCTTAATTGTGCTTTGTTGATGTCTAAGTTTTTGGAGATGGCTTCTAATTTTTTTAGAGTTATATTGAAAAAATCCTCTTGTTCGTCATATTCTATGAGTTGATATTTTAAGTCTAAGAGATCCTCCGCCTCAGGCGATACGGGTATTTCTCCTGATGCTGTTGAAGTTATATCCAAAAGAAAGTAGTATGGATCTTTTACATCCTGGTTTGTATGGTTTTTGAGCGCCTTTTTCATACTGTTATATTGGCGCTCTTGAGGAATTGCTGCTGTATACGGGGTTTCAAGAAGTGGTCCGGATTCTATGAAGTCTATTATTCCAATAACATTCTTTGGGAATATGCTCTTTGAAATCATTTGAAATCTCCTGTCCTTAATATCTTGTCCATCTGAACCGGTTGTAGTGCAGCCCCGTCTCGCCGTCAAAGTACTGTTCCCTGGAACCGTCGCGGTTGCTCCACCAGCGCAAGGCTTTGTACCTCACCGTGCGCGACCAGGGCCAGCGGGCGCTGGTCGTGGGTGAACGCCGCTGCATCGTCCGTGCCGGTGCGCAGGTGCTGCAACTGCCGTGTCTGTCCCCAGACCTTGTAGCTGGCGGCCCAGACGATGCGGCCGGCTTCGTCGGTGAGTTCCTGGGGGGCGCCGATCTGGTCGCATTGGTAATAGTAGGTGGCAAAGCTGGCCTGAGCTGCTTCCGTCTCTACCTGCACGTTACAGTGTTCTTCACTCCGCCATTCCGACTCCAAGAGGGCCTGGGGTGAAGGCCTGCCGGGCTGACCCTGGAGTGCGCCTTGCTGGCTGGCCTTATGGGTGGTAAAGCTGCCTATGGGGTTCCAGCCATAGCGGCTGGTCAGCGTGCCTTGGGTGCGTTCGATTTCCTGGTGCAGGGCGTCGCGTTCGATGTCGCTGAGCACCTGGCCGTCGGCGAGGATCTGGTGCAGGTGGCCCGAGCCGTAGTAGAGCCATTGGACGTGGCGGCCCCCGGGCAGCCAGCAGTCCGTGCGGTTGCTCAGTTCATCGTAGCCGTGTGAAAGGCTGCGTTGCCTGATTTAATCAGATAGCAGCCCCGCGTATCAGCCGAATCATTTTGATATATTTTATTAAACCAATATTTCTCGTGAGTAAACTACAAAATCTCCTTTCTTCCAATTTTTACCGCCAATCCATGCGCACGGGAATCCTTGCCTTAGATAAACATCTAGCATTTTTTCGAAATATGGATGAGAGCTAGGCATCATCAATCTCGCTTTCGCACATAATATCAGATCTTCATAAATGGCTTCTGATATGTCAGTGATTTCTTGGGGATCCAAAATTTTGCTAATGGCATGTTTTGAGAAATATTCCCTGAGATGATCAAAATAATTGGTGTTTCCAATTAATTCTGTTAATTTTTTTCTTTTCTCATCAAAAGGTATAGAATCTATTTCTCCGGATGCATCTTCGGTAATGTCAATGATGAATCGATAAGGTTTTTTTATGTCTTCATCTTGTTGCATGTACATCGCCTTGTCAATATCTAATATTCGCTCTTCTGAAATTCTGTCTGTTGCTTGCAGTAGTGGCCCATATTTCATGAGGTGGAAAATCTCTTGAACATTAGTGGGGAAATTATTTTCTAAAATCATTAGAAACCGCCTTTCTTTAAGATATTATCCCACAACTTGAAATTTGATCTTTCAGATTTTCGTATTGGAGTGCCATTCTTCAATTCTTTGTGCGGAAGTTTTTGTATATCACCAAGTCTTTTAGATAGTTTTTTTGAACAGCCGCCGGCAGAAGATATTTCTTTATCAATGGCATCTAGCAGCGCATCACTATATTCGTTGTGACTTCCTCTGTGAGTTGATTTGCTATAATATTTTCCTTTTTTACCGTCAAATTTTCCGGCATATTTAGTTAGATTAATAGGATTTTCAAGAGCATCTTGATCTATACACTTTAATATTGGGCGTTTTTTAAACAATGCTTGTGGAATTTTGTGATGAGTTTGATGTTTGGGTGCTAACCCTGCGGCCTTATTCATTCTATTTCTATGAGTGCTTAAACCATTTGGGTCAATCCACTCATTTGGATTGACACCGTATGCATAGAAATTTGCACCACTAAACAACCCAATCGGATCCTGATGCAAAAACCTCCCTACCGCAGGATCGTAATACCTGAACCGGTTGTAGTGCAGCCCCGTCTCGCCGTCAAAGTACTGTCCCTGGAACCGTAGCGGTTGCTCCACCAGCGCCAGGCTCTGTACCTCACCCTGGGCGGCCAGGGGCACGAAGCTGTCGGGCTCGTAGAGGTATTCGCTCAGCCGTGAGCCACGGATTTCCCCGGCGAGCAGCCGTCGTAGAGGAGGGTGGTGCGCCCGAAGGCATCGTGTTTGTCGATTCGCTGGCCCAGTGCGTCGTGGCTGTCGGTAGCCTATGTACGCACAGGCTTCTTGAGAGGATTTTTGCAAAATCTAGTTTTCCGCGATTTCAACTCAATGAAATTAAATTTCATGGGTGATGATCGTCTGAAAACAGTTTTTTTGCGAATCAATTTTTAATTGGCCAAGAGTCTAATTCTTGGAATAAACCACAAAACTACCTTTGTTCGGATTGCTACTGCCCTTCCAACCACAAGGAAATCCCGATGATTTATATATTTTAAATACTCTTTCAAAGAAATCTATTTTTTCCTCGGAGAATAATCTGGATTTTGCGCAGAACACCAAATCTTCATAAAATATATTCATTAGAAATTCATAGTCATCGTCATCTATACCTAATTCCATAATAAGATGTTTGTTGTTGTTTATTATTTTTTCGTAATAATTTTCCGAGTCTCGATGTATTGCAAATTTTTCCAAATAATTGGGTGGAGGCGGGATTTCAATTTTCTTTTGTGCGGAGGAAAATATATCTTGTAAAAAATAATAGGGTTTTTTGATATCCTGATTTGTATATATTTCTAAGGCGCTATGTATATTTGTGACAATCTCTGTATTTTTATCACTGCCTTTATATATAGTGCTGAGAAATGTATTATCCCTCATGAAAATTAAAATCTCCTGCACATCTGCCGGAAAGTCAGTTACGGTCGTCATTAATCCTCCTTTTTTCAAGAGATCGTCCCAAAGTTTGAATGTAGATCCTTCATTTTTCATTATTGGCGTTCCTTTTTTAACTCTTTGTGTAAGAAATCCTGCATTTCATTTACTATTTTTGAGAGTTGCTTGGGACATCCGCCCGATGATGCTATTTCTCTATCTATTGCAGACAATATGGCGTCGGAATAGTCATTGTGATTAGTATTGTGGGTGGATTTTCCAAACCATTTTCCCTTCTTTCCTCCAAACTGCCCTGTTTCTTGGGTAAATTAATAAGATTCTCCAAAGCGTGTCTGTCTATGCAGTTGAGAATAGGACTTTTGTTAAAAATATCTTGTGGTACTTTGTGATGTGTTTGATGATCTGGAGATTTACCTGCTACCCGATCCATTCTATTTCGATGGGCTGATAGACCAGCAGTATCAATCCATTCAATTGGATTGACCCCATACAAATAGAAATTTTCACCACCAAACAACCCAATCGGATCCTGACTAACAAACCGCCCAACCACCGGATCGTAGTACCGAAACCGGTTGTAATGCAGCCCCCGTCTCCTCATCAAACTGCTGCCCCTGGAAGCGGAAGGGCTGCTCAACGGGCGGCGGTGGAGGTGGTGCAACAGGCTTTGAGCCCCAAGCCCGTGCGCTGACGGGCCGATCATCAGTGCCGGTTCGCAACACGCTGCGCATGACCGCCTCACCCCCAGACCTTGTAGTCCGCAGCCCAGGCTACTTCGCCTTCCTCGTCGGTCAGTTCCAGCGGCGCGCCGATCTGGTCACATTGGTACCAGTAGGTGTTCTGTTCCTCGCCTGCGCCCTGCACGGTGGCCAGCGGTACAAAGCTCCCCGGCTCGTAGATGTAAAGCGCCTGTCTTCCTCCACGCTGGCTGTGCACCATGAGGTCGCCATCCCACAGGTAGTGGGTGCTGCCGAAGGCATCGCCTTTGGCGACACGTCGGCCAAGGGGGTCGTAGGCGTAGCGGGTGGCCTGGGTGACTCCGTGGCGCGTGGTGTTCGATTCGATGAGCTGGTGGTCTGCGTTCCAGGTCAGGTCCAGTACTTCCTGGGTACCGGCTTTCTGGTTGCCCCTGGTGCGGCGGGTGACGTTGCCGTGGACGTCGTATTCAAAGTGCAGGTCCTGGTAGAAGCGCAGTCGGTTGTCGTCCACCTCGCCAATAGTGGTGTCCACGGGCTGGCCGTCTTTGCCGGGTAGGGAGTCCAGCAGGTTGCCGACGGGGTCGAAGGCAAACAGTTCGCGGGCCAGCGGGCTGTCTTGTGCCGGGAGGCTGGCGAGGATGCGGCCGGTGGTGTCGTAGCGGAAGTCCTGCGGCCAAATTTCTAAGCGTGGCTGTATATGGTTGCAACCCTGCCCGGCTTTAACTACATAACTTCGAATAAATGGAATTTTATTCCAAAATCACTTGTATTGAAGTCTGCTGATAATTCTCCTCGCATTGTTATCTGACGCCGGGAACGCTTTGTCGTCTTGGAAGACATATCGATCCCAAAAAACTTTCTTGTTCTTATTCTTAAGTATTCCCCTCATTAATCTAGTATTCCACACCGCGCGGAGACCGAGAGGGTCGCTCCATCCAATAGGATTGGGTGCGAACTCAAAAAAATTCGAACCCCCTGCAAACCCAATCGGATCCTGATGCACAAACCTCCTAACCACAGGATCGTAATACCTGAACCGGTTGTAATGCAGCCCCGTCTCGCCGTCAAAGTACTGTCCCTGGAACCGTAGCGGTTGCTCCACCAGCGCATGGCTTTGTACCTCACCCTGCGCGGCCAGGGCCAGCGGGCGCTGGTCGTGGGTGAACACCGCTGCATCGTCCGTGCCGGTGCGCAGATACTGCAACTGCTGGGTCTGACCCCAGACCTTTGTAGTAGCTGGCGGCCCAGACGATGCGGCCGGCTTCGTCGGTGAGTTCCTGGGGGGCGCCGATCTGGTCGCAGTGGTAGTAGTTGGTGGCGAAGCTGGCTTTGTCCGCTTCTGCCTGTGCGTTGCGGTTTTCCTCGTTCCTCCATTCCGATTCCAGCTTGGCCAGGGGCACGAAGCTGTCGGGCTCGTAGAGGTATTAGGCGTGAGCCACGGATTTCCCCGGTGAGAATGTCGCCGTTATGTCGCGGGGCGGTGCGCTCGAATGCATATCGCGATCAATGCGCGGCGCCCACTGAAAAATACAGTGGATTGTTGTCCAGTTGTCGCGCCACTCTATGGAAGTATTGAAGTGCCATGTGTATGGCGGATCTATTAAACAAGTCTAACCCTCCGGAAAAGCACAGCTGCTTACGAATAGATGCACCGCTGTGAATATGAAGCAGTTTTACATAATGACTAATCTTCGGTGACGCTTCGATTTAATGCATTGAGCAATGCATCGAGAAAATCATCACCTATTTTTTTTGCGCTTGCCCAGTCTAAATCACCAAGAGGCATAGCCCAGACGGAAGAATCACTGGGAAGATGTTTGAATATATAGCCTACTCCACCGCCATTAGTGGCAAAACACAGGGCCTTATCCCCAAGATATTTTTTAACCAAAAAATCATTATTTAGAATCTCCAGCTCATCTATTGGCCAGAATGATAAATATAGACTACCAAATTTCCCTTCTCCTCCGTTGGTCCAGCGCATCCACTCAACGTAATTTGCAGGTAGGTTTAATATTTTGGATATATCATTAATATTTTTTTCTTCTAGGGGCGGGTCACGGTCATATTGATTTAATACTCTATTTTTTATAGATTCAATAATATTATTCATAATCAAAATGCTCAAATTTCATCAAAACACTGATAACTCTTCTTTAGTGCTCTCTTTCGGCATTTTTCCGAGACTCCAGCAGCTTTAAGATCCTTTGAAGAATATTCAAATTCCTCTCGAATTGTGCTTGACCATTTCCCGTTGCCTGCTGCAACACGAGCATCGCGACTGGCATTTTGTTGCGTGGTGATTGCGGCATGATTTGGACTTCTATTTAAGAGAATAGAAGGCGCATCACCTGAATTATATTTGGCATATCCTTGACTTTTGGCCCATTCGTCTTGAACTACACGATGCGAGTCTTTGGGCCTACGTTGTGATGGTTGATCACAGTGTCGTGTAATATCGCATGGATCTCTGTGGCATCCGCACCTTTTCTTGGGACCGTACATCTTAGGTGTGAGCGGCAGATTTCTCCGGGGAGTAGTTCACCGCTTTATGGGAAGATGGTGCGTCCTGCGTATCGATGTATTGGTCTGGCTGATTATTGAATTAGTTCGCATATGACAACGCGTATCATATTATTTAATTTTATCTTTTAATATTGAATAGATCAATTGTCTAAATTTTTAATGGCTTCTTTTGCTCTCATGCAAATATCGTCTGCAGTTGAAAATTGCCTGCCAATGGAGGCTAGTGATTTTAGTATAAATAAACCAAAATCTTTGCTTCCGAATTTTGTTTCTATTTCTGCAAAATACTCAATATCCGCCATTTTTTCTATATTTATTTTTGATTTTTTTTCTTCTTTGAACCCTATGTATTTGTATAAATCTGCAGCAGCTGCAATGCCATTTTCTTTGAATTTTTTGAATAACCCGTTGAAGAGAGTTTCTTTGAAGCCATCTTTTAACCTGCCTTTTCCATTTAGAGAGTCAGGGTGAAAAGTCGAAAGGTATTTTTCGTATTTCACCGATTCCTTATCTATAGAGTGTGGTATATTCTCTTCGATAAGAATTTTCTCAATTTCTTCAATATTTTTGAACTTTATTCTAGCGAACCTGGCTGCTGAAAACTGGCTTTTCAATGAATCCTCGTGGAGTGCAAGATAGCCTTGAAATGAAATTTCGGCTTTACCTTCAAGAAGATCTTTGAAATATTCGAGATGTTTCTTATCCACCATATCCTCCTCCAGAGCTTCTTGCGCTTTTTGGTATATTGTAGTCTTTCATCATTTTCTTTATTTGTGATTGAAGATCGGATTGAGAGAAGTTTGGATTTTGGCAAAGCCATGACTTAAAATCGTTGTTCCATCCATCAGAGTGAATATCAAAATGAAGAAGATTTGTTATATCGGCTATCTGTCGATCTACGAAATCTTTAGGATTTTTAGCACCAATGGCTTGTAATCTGTTTACAAAACATTTGTTCTTTAGCATTTCCTGCGGTATTAGGTGATGCCTTCTATTAACAGATGGTCCGTTAGTGCTTCTCCAAGTAGTAGATACTCTGTTTTGCCCACCTTTGGTCTTTCCTGTAACTCGTATCAGTCCTAAAGGATCAAAGTAAAATATTGGATTGGGAGAATATAGATATAGAAGCTCTCCTCCCTCCAACCCAATCGGATCCTGATGCACAAACCTCCCGACCACAGGATCGTAATATCTGAACCGGTTGTAGTGCAGCCCCGTCTCGCCGTCAAAGTACTGTCCCTGGAATCGTAGCGGTTGCTCCACCAGCGCAAGGCTTTGTACCTCACCCTGCGCGGCCAGGGCCAGCGGGTGCTGGTCGTGAGTGAACACCGCCGCATCGTCCGTGCCGGTGCGCAGGTGCTGCAACTGCCGTGTCTGGCCCCAGACCTTGTAGCTGGCGGCCCAGACGATGCGGCCGGCTTCGTCGGTGAGTTCCTGGGGGGCGCCGATCTGGTCGCAGTGGTAGTAGTAGGTGGCGAAGCTGGCTTTGTCCGCTTCTGCCTGTGCGTTGCGGTTTTCTTCGCTCTTCCATTCCGACTCCAGCTTGGCCAGGGGCGCGAAGCTGTCGGGCTCGTAGAGATATTCGCTCAGGCGTGAGCCACGGATTTCTCCGGCGAGCAGGTCGCCGCCGTAGAGGAAGGTGGTGCGCCCGAAGGCATCCTTCTTGTCGATGCGCCGGCCCAACGCGTCGTAACGGTATTTATAGTCGAAGAAAATGCTACCATTACCGGATATTTTCTTGCCAGCGATTTATTTTTATGTCTTGCATCTGAATGCTGAGTTGTCTCTATTTTGGTAAGAAAACAATAATTTCTCCCTGGGGATAGGTCCCCTTCCATCCACAAGGCCATCCTCCTTGTTTATAAATCTCTTCAATTTGAGAGAAGAATACTTCCTTATTTCCACCTAAGCTTGAGTTTAGGGCTATGCAAAATAGGTCATAATGAATATCGTCTATGGCGTCGTATATTTGTTCTGGAATTTTATTTTCAATTTTATTAAATGCGGCATCATACCAGTATTTCAGTAACTCACTTTTTGAAAGGTTGGAATCAAAAATGCGTTCATTAATATTTTTTGTTATTTGTTCACGCAGATCTGTCCATAGTTCAAATCCTTGGATTCCCTGATCTTGGGCAAGATCTAATGCTATTCGAGGATTTCTTTCTACTATTGTGTTTTCTGTAATAGTATTTCCTGCCAAAAAGATGTTGGAATCTATAATTTCCATGGAGGTAACAAACAGGCTTTCAATAGTCATTGTGTACTACTTTCTAAATGTCTTTATTAAAGAATGCCAATCGCCAGGCTGCAAACCATTCTTGAAGTGAAGTTCCAGATTTCCCTTTCTTAAACTTTCATGCAGCTTCTGCTGTAAGCGCTGAACTGCTTTACCTTGATCATTAGGGCATGGATATGTCGCAGCTATATGATCTAACTCTTGCATTATGGCTTCATTGTAGTCACTGTGATATCCACTGTGTGCAGATCGGGTTGTTGCTGAATTTTTCTTAGCAGGCAGCATAATTCCATTGCCTTTGCCATCAAGATTGAATTTTCCGCACCCTTGAAGTGCTCGTAACATCGAACTGCCTGTACGCTTCGGATCATCATATGCCTCAGATGGAAGTATGTGGTGTGCTCTTCGTCCAGGCCAATTATCTTTTCCTGTGATGGCTTTCCCTAAAGCTGTCGAGTTACCAGTTCTTAACCCTAACGGATCTAGAAAATTTAGAGCGCTCGGGCCATAGGAATAAAAATTATTCCCACCAAACAACCCAATCGGATCCTGATGCACAAACCTCCCAACCACGGGATCGTAATATCTGAACCGGTTGTAGTGCAGCCCCGTCTCGCCGTCAAAGTACTGTCCCTGGAACCGTAGCGGTTGCTCCACCAGCGCAAGGCTTTGTACCTCACCGTGCGCGACCAGGGCCAGCGGGCGCTGGTCGTGGGTGAACACCGCTGCATCGTCCGTGCCGGTGCGCAGGTGCTGCAACTGCCGTGTCTGGCCCCAGACCTTGTAGCTGGCGGCCCAGACGATGCGGCCGGCTTCGTCGGTGAGTTCCTGGGGGGCGCCGATCTGGTCGCAGTGGTAGTAGTAGGTGGCGAAGCTGGCTTTGTCCGCTTCTGCCTGTGCGTTGCGGTTTTCTTCGCTCTTCCATTCCGACTCCAGCTTGGCCAGGGGCACGAAGCTGTCGGGCTCGTAGAGGTATTCGCTCAGCACGGTTGGGGTTGAGCAGGTTGCCTGCGGGGTCGAATGCGAAGGTTTCCAGGTTCCGGCCCGAGGTGGGCGATCCGCCGGCAGCATTTTTCTGGGCGGCAAGAATGCGGCCCAGGGCGTCGTAGCGGTAGGTGGTTTCTTCCACGGGGCCGGTGTGGCCCAGGGCGCGCTTGGCCAGCAGACGGCCCAGGGCGTCGCGCTCGAAGCAGGTGACCTTGCCGGGCCCGGCGTCGCTGCCACCGGCCTCGATGACGTGGGTCAGTTCACCGGCGGCGTTGTAGATGTAGCGCTGCCAGCGGTCGTCGAGATCTGTAGATTTCTACAAGTGTCTTAGGTGGCTTTACTTTTTGAAAGACCTGTTTTATGCAAGATCGTCAATGCCATTAATAATTTCGGTAATTAGTTCGGTGCTAATAGTCAATACTATATCCCAAGATTCACAATCTTCCCCGATCAAAAGATAAAGATCTCTGTCATCTCCTTTTTTCCAATGAACTGGGCTGTTGGCGGATTCGCCCAATTTTATATATTCAGTAGAATCTAGATTTAATTTCTTTAATTCTTCAGCTTGAGAGGATGGAATATAAACATTAATTTCAATAAATTGATTTGTTATTTTTATTAGAAATGCGGCATCTCCATTTCCATCGAATGCGTGATCAATGGAAATTTCAAAATTATTTTCATCCATTTAATTTTCCTTAATGAAGATCGTCAACATCAATTCCAGAGCTATTTAGTTGCCCGGCACAATCATGTTCAGATGGTCCACAAGGATCACGCTTAGACGTTCCGACAGACTTCAAACCAGTGACACATTTCATCAAATTCTCTTCTGCATGCAATCCTTTTGATGTTGGAACACGCCAGATACCAAGTTTATCAGTCATCTCTCTTTGTACGGCATCAAATCCATTGCTACTCCCTGCGAGAAGGTTGCCAGATTCATCTTGGCCAACTGCAATCGTTCTTTGGTTGATAGCTGGCTTATGCTTGTCTGCTTCTCGAGTTTTTTGCGCTAGTTTTTGAAGTGTTCCTTTTGGTTTTCCTGTGACAGGATTAATTTCGCAATCGCAAGGGCATCCAGATTTTCCATTAGAAAGCCCCAAAGGATCAATCCAGTCAGCAGGGTTGGATGCATATTGGAAGAGATTGGATTCACCTAATAGTCCAATCGGATCCTGACTAACAAACCGCCCAACCACCGGATCGTAGTACCGAAACCGGTTGTAGTGCAGCCCCGTCTCCTCATCAAACTGCTGCCCCTGAAACCGGAAGGGCTGTTCGATGAGGGTGGCGGAGGTGATGCTGCGCGCTTTGAACCCCACGCCCGCGCGCTGACCGGCCGATCATCGGTGCCGTTTCGCAACACGCTGCGCAGACAGCCTCACCCCAGACCTTGTAGTCCGCAGCCCAGGCTACCTGGCCTTGCTCGTCGGTCGGCTCCAGCGGCGCGCCGATCTGGTCGCACTGGTACCAGTAGGTGCTCTGTTCCTCGCCTGCGCCCTGAATGGTGGCCAGCGGCACAAAGCTGCCTAGCTCCTAGATATAGAGCGCCTGTCTTGCACCCCGCTGGCTGTGCGCCATGAGGTCGCCATCCCACAGGTAGTGGGTGCAGCCGAAGGCATCGCTCTTTGCGACGCGTCGGTCCAGGGGGGCGTAGCGGGAGTCTTGGCGGCCGCGGAGGGTGTCGGCTCGGGCGGAGTTCTGGTGATTTAAAAGACAGGGCGCCCTGGCTGCGGCGCACTTCGCGGTGCAGGGCGTCGCGTTCCATGTCGGCAATGACCTGGTGTGCGGCCGGGGGCTGGCCTGGCACCTGGAGGGACTCGATGTTGATCTGGTGCAGATGGCCCGAGCCATAGAACAGCCAGTGCAGGGTGCGGCCGTCAGGCATGCGGGTGTGGGTGCGGTTGCCCAGTTCGTCATAGCCGTGCGAGAGGCTGCGCTGCAGTTTCTGGCGGGCCTGGCCTGTGGCATTGCCGAGAGCCTGCAGGGTCTGGGTCTCGCTGAGCAACTGGCCCACGGGGTCATAGGCAAAGGCCAGGTGTGAGGCGGCGTTGCTGGCCTGGGTCAGGCGGCCCAGGGCGTCGTAGCGGTAGGTGGTTTCTTCCACGGGGCCGGTGTGGCCCAGGGCGCGCTTGGCCAGCAGACGGCCCAGGGCATCGCGCTCGAAGCAGGTGACCTTGCCGGGCCCGGCGTCGCTGCCGCCGGCCTCGATGACGTGGGTCAGTTCACCGGCGGCGTTGTAGATGTAGCGCTGCCAGCGGCCGTCGAAGCCGACTTCGTCGGTGAGCTGGTCGCGCAGGTCGTAGCGGAAGTGGGTGCGGGCGTGGTTCTCGTTGTCCAGGGCAATAAGGCGGCCGGCGCGGTCGTAGTGGTAGGCGAGGCTGCGGCCTGCGGCGTCAATCCTGGTGAGCGGGCGGCCCATGCCGTCGTAGGTGTAGCGGGTGCTCTGGCCCATGGGGTCGGTGTAGGCCAGCAGGTGGCCTTCGCCGTTCCAGACGTAGAGGTGGGTGGGGCTGGCGGGCTGGCTGCTGGGGCCTGCGGGGCTGGATGGCTCGATGACACGTATCAGCTGGCCCGCATCGTTGTATTCGTAGCGGGTCTGCTGGCCCAGCGCATCGGTGCGCAGCACGGGCTGGCCCAGGACGTCGTAGGCGAAGCGCGTCGTCTGGCCTGAGCAGTCGGTGTAGGCCACAAGGCGGTCGGCCTCATCCCAGGCAAGGCGCTTGGAGCCGCCCTTGGCGTCAATGACTTCCACGGTGCGGCCCCGGGCGTCATGGCGGTAGCGCGTGGTGCGGCCCAAGGGGTCGGTGGCCTGCACAAGGTGGCCCCGGCTGTCGTATTCCTGTTGCCATTTGTGGCCGAGGGCGTCGCGCAGCGTGGTGACCAGGTCCAGCGGGTTGTATTCCAGCGTGGTGGCATGGCCCATGGCGTCGATGATCTGGACCAGGTTGCCGCGTGCATCGCGGCGCAGGGTGGTGCGGCGGCCCAGGGGGTCTATGCGGCCTGTGGAGGCGCCGGTGGCATCGGTGGGCGTCTGCTCGATGATCTGTTCGGGCGTGCCTTCCGCGATGACGGTGGCAATGATGTTGAAGCGCGCATCCCAGTGGTAGGCCGTGGTGCGGCCCAGGCCGTCGGTGTGGCGCGTGACACGCTCATGGGGCAGGTAGGTGAAGCGGTCGTCGTCCTGGCCCGGGACCGGCGTGTCGGCGCACCAGGAGCGCAGCACGCGGCCCTGGGGTCCTTCGATGTCGTACTGGGCGAAGGAACTGTGCTGCATTGGCTTTCGTGGCCCCGTCAAAGAACGCGACATGTGTGAATTTTGTGACGCGGTCTATGGCAACAAACATGTGCTGTTTGCCGCTGGAGATCTTCATTTCGGCGCTGCCGATGTGCACGAAACCCAGCGTCGTTTCTTCAAACTTTCCGTGCCTTCGTGGCAGGTGCGTTGTGGGTTGTCGGCTGATTCCGTGACGCTGCAGGCATCGATGCAAGGCGCTATGGCTGAGCTTGGGTGCTGTCTCCACGAATTGCCCCATGAGATCGTCCATCGACAGATGCCCTTGCTTGCGCAACGCAATCGCCAAGTGTTCTTGCTCTTTGGAAGGATGCTGGCTTGCTCTGTCCCGAGGACCCATAGGCTCATCGAGCACCGAGGTGCGCGCACGCCACTTGGCCACGGTCTTGGGGTTGATGCCGTAGAGCTTGGCCAAGGCCCGATGGCAGCCGGTCGCTAGCTGGAGTTCTGCGCGGATACGCGGCGTCGTGCGGGCGCTGCCATGCGGGCGGATTGCTATAGTGCTTTCTCCTGTTCCAGGCTGAAGAATGCACCATGACTTCCTGGGACCGTACATCTAAGAAGCTTTAGACCATATTAAGCTAGCGCTAGATGTGACTTTATTGAGATTTCCTTCATTATCGTAGTGGAAATATCTGAAAAAGTCAGGTATGCCTCCAGATAATTCCAAGCTGGTATATCCTTGCGCCATAATTGGCTGGTCCGAAGAGTATTTGTAAAGAAAAATAAAACATGCTCCACGCTCACCAACACCAAGATGTAATTTGTTATTATCTTTCAGATCAATCCAGCGATGCATGCCGGCTACTTTAGATTTTCTCTTGCTTGGGGTATCGATGAATTTGCAATTTATATATTTAAATTCAATTACCCCCGGATTTTTCGCACTGAATAAGCATGCATCAAGTGCCTCCATATTTGGCTCGCTGGGCATGACAGTCACAAGATGTTTACCTGCCAGAAATCCAGCGCAGTATTTCCCTAGCCATCGAGCTTGATCAACATTTTTGTATGACCTCTTCATAAGACGTGCCGAAGGAGAACCATTGCTCTCTTCTGAGTAGGGGATGGGAAAGAAATAGTCTCCAGACGAGAACTTCCACTCATCAACATTTGAGGATATTTTCAGATATTCATCGTACCAATCCAGCTTGGGTAGTGTTTCAAACTCTTGCCTAAGCTCTGCAAGATAAGACTTTATTTCAGGATTTTCTAAAATCATATTTTATACGCACTTAGTAATTCATCGATGAATGGAGCTGGTGGAAATTTTTCTTGAACAATAGGTGCAAAATTGTTTAATAATGAATCTCCATTAAATATATTAAGATCCTAGTTGCAGCAACAAGAAAATGTCGTCTTCCAGGCGCCCGACTCCATACGCCGTCCTATGTCTTCCAATGCGTTTTCCAAATTACCACCACGCTTTTCAACACCTTTGAGCACTTGATAGATAAGCTTGTCATTTGCCTTGCTGTGAATATGACGCCCGGCGTGATAGTTGCCAGTGTTGGCTGCGGCTACTCTACCGGGATGATTCGGCTCCGATATTTGTACATTATTGGTTCCCCATACTCGAGCCCCATTTGAAGCACTGTCTATTCCAATTTTGTTCCTGGCAAGAATATCACGGGATTTTTGTACGTGACTACGTGGATTGCTATTTCTGCAATTTTTCTGAACGATATGGTGCGGGGTTTTCCCATCCGGAACTGGACGGCCCGCTAACGCAAGGTTCTTCCTAAGCTTGTCTGCAGTCAGTCCCAGCGGATCGAGATACTCGATCGGATTGGGACCAAATTCGTAGATATTCAACCCGCCGACCAACCCAATCGGATCCTGACTAACAAACCTCCCCACCACCGGATCGTAATACCGAAACCGGTTGTAATGCAGCCCCGTCTCCTCATCAAACTGCTGTCCCTGAAACCTGAAGGGTTGCTCAATGGGTGGTGGTGGAGGCGGTGCAACGGGCTTGGAGCCCCAGGCCCGCGCACTGACAGGCCGATCATCGGTGCCGGTCCGCAACACGCTGCGCATGACCGCCTCACCCCAGACCTTGTAGTCCGCCGCCCAGGCTACCTGGCCTTGCTCGTCGGTCAGCTCCAGCGGCGCACCGATCTGGTCGCATTGGTACCAGTAGGTGCTGTGCTCTTCGCCCGCGCCCTGCACGGTGGCCAGCGGCACAAAGCTTCCCGGCTCGTAGATGTAAAGCGCCTGCCTTGCGCCCCGTTGGCTGTGCACCATGAGGTCACCATCCCACAGGTAGTGGGTGCTGCCGAAGGCATCGCTTTTGGCGACACGTCGGCCCAGGGGGTCGTAGGCATAGCGCGTGGCCTGGGTGACGCCATGGCGCGTGGTGTTCGATTCGATGAGCTGGTGGTCTGCGTTCCAGGTCAGGTCCAGCACTTCCTGGGTGCCGGCCTTCTGGTTGCCCCGGGTGCGCTTTGTGACGTTGCCGTGCACGTCGTATTCAAAGTGCAGGTCCTGGTAGAAGCGCAGGCGGTTGTCGCCGACGACGCCCAGGGTGGTGTCCACGGGCTGGCCGTCTTTGCCGGGGATGGAGTCCACCAGGTTGCCGGCGGGGTCGAAGGCAAACAGTTCGCGGGCCAGCGGGCTGCCTTGGGCGGGCAGGCTGGCGAGGATGCGGTCTGTGGGGCCGTAGCGGAAGTCCTGCGGCCGAGTAGGAGTCAGCCGTATGCTACGGTAGAGCTAACTTAATATCATAAATAAATGGTTTATGTTTAATATTGGTTTGAAATTGTTAAAAAGTTTTTAATAATAGATTGGATTTTGCTCAAGAATTATTATGAGAATAACCTCGAAAATTATTACACCAAGATTCAGTGGCTAATATTTTGCTCAATTATTAATCAGGCTTTTTATTAGGTCCGGATTAACGTCATTTGGAGAAACTCCAGCATTGTTTTGTAGAAATGGATCGGCTCCATTAATTATAAGAATTTTTGCCAGTTCGAAATTATCTGACGTATTTTGAGCGAGCAATCTTAGGAGTGGAGTTGCTCCAGTGCTATTTTTTTCGTTTACGGAAGCCCCAGATTGGATGAGAAATTCTATATTTCTCTTGCATTTGTATTCGCAACTAAAATGCAGAGCCGTCCAGTTGGCACTGTCCTTTTGATTGACGTTGGCACCATTAGCTATGAGCCATTTAAGAAAATTATTATTCTCATCACTCATGGCTGCGCGCATTAAGGGCGTTGTCTGACAATTTCTCCTTGGATCGGCAGAATTTACACTTGCCAAACCTGATGATATTAGTTTCTTCATTGCTTCAAAATCATCTGAAACAAATGCATCCATCATTTCTGAGTGAATTTTGGTACTATTTTTCATGGTAGTTCGTATTTGTGGCTCATATTTAGTTTAGGATCTTCTATTTGATAGAAGTTGGCGTTGTTCATATGATCATTAAACAGGGCTTGACTCATGCATTTTTTTTCTGCTGCCGCCTTCTCTCTCCAAAATTCATGGCCACGTTTATGACCTAGATGATAAGCTCCTTTAATTGGCGTCAGCTCGTTTGCATCTAAAAACTCTCCTGCTGCATTTTTGGCAGCTTTCATCTCAACGGTTGCCCTTACATCTGCTCTAATGTAAGGCCTGTGTAGTGTAGGACAAGAATCATCACACTCGCATCTAGGCTTATTTCCAAATTGCCCATTTGATTTTCTGTCTTGTGATGTCCAATGCAATCCAAGTGGATCAAGGAAAATAAGAGGGTTTGGTGCAAATCTAAATAAATTCAATCCTCCTTCCAACCCAATTGGGTCTTGATGGACAAACCGTCCAACCGCCGGATCGTAATACCGAAACCGGTTGTAATGCAGCCCCGTCTCCTCATCAAACTGCTGTCCCTGAAACCTGAAGGGTTGCTCAATGGGTGGTGGTGGAGGCGGTGCAACGGGCTTGGAGCCCCAGGCCCGCGCACTGACAGGCCGATCATCGGTGCCGGTCCGCAACACACTGCGCATGACCGCCTCACCCCAGACCTTGTAGTCCGCAGCCCAGGCTACCTGGCCTTGCTCGTCGGTCAGCTCCAGCGGGGCGCCGATCTGGTCGCACTGGTACCAGTAGGTGCTGTGCTCTTCGCTCGCGCCCTGCACGGTGGCCAGCGGCACAAAGCTCCCCGGCTCGTAGATATAGAGCGCCTGCCTTGCACCGCGTTGGCTGTGCACCATGAGGTCACCATCCCACAGGTAGTGGGTGCTGCCGAAGGCATCGCTTTTGGCGACACGTCGGCCCAGGGGGTCGTAGGCATAGCGCGTGGCCTGGGTGACGCCATGGCGCGTGGTGTTCGATTCGATGAGCTGGTGGTCTGCGTTCCAGGTCAGGTCCAGCACTTCCTGGGTGCCGGCCTTCTGGTTGCCCCGGGTGCGCTTTGTGACGTTGCCGTGCACGTCGTATTCAAAGTGCAGGTCCTGGTAGAAGCGCAGGCGGTTGTCGCCCACCACGCCAAGAGTGGTGTCCACGGGCTGGCCGTCTTTGCCGGGGATGGAGTCCAGCAAGTTGCCGGCGGGGTCGAAGGCAAACAGTTCGCGGGCCAGCGGGCTGCCTTGTGCCGGGAGGCTGGCGAGGATGCGGCCCGTGGGGTCGTAGCGGAAGTCCTGGCGGCCGCGCAGGGAGTCGGCACGGGCGATGAGCTGGCCTGCTGCGTCGTAGGCGTAGCCGCGTTCAAGCGCAGGGATTGCGGTGGCGTTGGAGCTGCCGGGCCTGGCCACGTGGCCGCTGCCTTGCAGTGCGGCGCGGTGGCGCAGCAGGCGCCCGGCCGGATCCCAGTCGTAGCGGCTGGACAGTGCGCCCTGGCTGCGGCGCACTTCGCGGTGCAGGGCGTCGCGTTCCATGTCGGCGATGACCTGGTGCGCGGCCGGAGGCTGGTCAGGGCCTTGCGCTGGAGCGATGTTGATCTGGTGCAGGTGGCCCGAGCCATAGAACAGCCAGTGCAGGGTGCGGCCATCCGGCATGCGGGTGTGGGTGCGGTTGCCCAGTTCGTCATAGCCGTGCGAGAGGCTGCGTTGCAGCTTGAGGCGGGCCGGGCCTGTGGCATTGCCCAAAGTCCACCAGCCCAAGGCTTTGTACCTCACCCTGGGCGGCCAGAGCCAGCGGGCGCTGGTCGTGGGTGAACACCGCCGCATCGTCCGTGCCGGTGCGCAGGTACTGCAGCTGCTGGGTCTGGCCCCAGACCTTGTAGCTGGCGGCCCAGACGATGCGGCCGGTTTCGTCGGTGAGCTCCTGGGGGGCGCCGATCTGGTCGCAGTGGTAGTAGTAGGTGGCGAAGCTGGCTTGGTCCGCTTGTGCCTGTGCGTTGCGGTTTTCTTCGCTCTTCCATTCCGACTCCAGCTTGGCCAGGGGCACGAAGCTGTCGGGCTCGTAGAGGTATTCGCTCAGGCGTGAGCCACGGATTTCCCCGGCAAGCAGGTCGCCGTCGTAGAGGAAGGTGGCGCGCCCGAAGGCATCATGCTTGTCGATGCGCCGGCCCAGCGCGTCGTAGAGGTAACGCGTGGACTGGCGCCATACCCATCCAAAATAGATAGAGTATTTATGGAATGTGCTCCATTAGTGTTTTCTGAATTCTCTAAATATTCAAGCCTTTTTGCTCTATAGAAATCTATTCTACGAGATCAATCAGTTGGGAATTTTATTTATTCGTCTTGCTCATCAATCCATTTTTTGAGATTAGATGTTTCTTGCGGGCTGTTAAGGCGCGAGATCCATGAAATTTCCTTTTCATCATTCGTATAGTCTGTTACAGAAAAAACCAATATACAGTTGCCGAAAAAATTTTCGGATTTTAATTGCTCAAGTGCAGCTACACATGATTCGAAAAGATTTTTCTGAAATTTTATAAAATCTTTATTGCTGTGTTTTGTGCTATGAAATTTTGATATTTCGGCAGAAACATCGGTAAACCATTCGTGTCCTGAGAATTCGTATTTCCATTCGGCTGTACTCCATTTGTAATACTCAGGGTCTTCTGGGTCTTCTTTAATTTTCTTCTCTAAGAACGAGGTGGTGTTTGCTGATGGGCAAACAGTCATAGCGCCCTCGTCAGAGTATAGGCCAAATGCACAAAAATCCTCTTCTGGATGAGAACTTCTTAAATTGGAAAATGCTTTCAAGGCTGCGTCTTTGATGACTTTTATGAAATCCGCGCTTTCCATGATGTTCCTTATAAACCAAAGCCAGGAGGCGCTGGTCGTGAGTAGACACTGCCGCATCGTCAGTGCCTATGCGCAGGTACTGCAACTGATAGGCCTGGCCCCATACCTTGCAGCTGGCGGCCCAGACGATGCGGCCGGTTTCGTCGGTGAGCTCCTGGGGGCGCCGATCTGGTCGCATTGGTAATAGTAGGTGGCAAAGCTGGCCTGAGCTGTTTCCGTCTCTACCTGCACGTTACAGTGTTCTTCACTCCGCCATTCCAACTCCAAGAGGGCCTGGGGTGAAGGCCTGCCGGGCTGACCCTGGAGTGCGCCTTGCTGGCTGACCTTATGGGTGGTAAGGCTGCCTATTGGGTTCCAGCCATAGCGGCTGGTCAGCGTGCCTTGGGTGCGTTGGATTTCCTGGGGCAGGGCGTCGCCTGACCACTTGGCCGTCGGGGAGGATCTGGTGCAGGTGACCCGAGCCGTAGTAGAGCCATTGGACGCGGCGGCCCCCGGGCAGCCAGCAGTCCGTGCGGTTGCTCAGTTCGTCGTAGCCGTTTGAAAGGCTGCGTTGCCTTATTTAATCAGGCAGCAGCCCCGCGTATCAGCCGAATCATTTTGATATATTTTATTGCACTAATATTTATCGTGAGTAAACCACAAAATCTCCCTTCTTCCAATTTTTACCGCCAATCCATGCGCACGGGAATCCTTGCCTTAGATAAACATCTAGCATTTTTTCGAAATATGGATGAGAGCTAGGCATCATCAATCTCGCTTTCGCACATAATATCAGATCTTCATAAATGGCTTCTGATATGTCAGTGATTTCTTGGGGATCCAAAATTTTGCTAATGGCATGTTTTGAGAAATATTCCCTTAGATGCTCAAAATAATTGATGTTTCCAATTAATTCTGTTAATTTTTTTCTTTTCTCATCAAAAGGTGGTGACTCTATTTCTCCGGATGCATCTTCGGTAATGTCAATGATGAAGCGATAAGGTTTTTTTATGTCCTCATCTTGTTGCATGTACATCGCTTTATGAATATCTAATATTCGATCTTCTGAAATTCTGTCTGTTGTTTGCAGTAGTGGCCCATCTTTCATGAGGTGAAAAATCTCTTGAACATTAATAGGAAAATCATTTTCTGAAATCATTAGAAACCGCCTTTCTTTAAGATATCATCCCACAACTTGAAATTTGATCCTTCAGATTTTCTTATTGGAGTGCCATTCTTCAATTCTTTGTGCAGAAGTTTTTGCATATCACCAAGTCTTTTAGATAGTTTCTTTGGACAGCCGCCGGCAGAAGATATTTCTCTATCAATGGCATCTAGCAGCGCATCACTATATTCGTTGTGACTTCCTCTGTGAGTTGATTTGCCATAATATTTTCCTTTTTTACCGTCAAATTTTCCGGCATATTTAGGTAGATTAATAAGATTTTCAAGAGCATCTTGATCTATACACTTTAATATGGGGCGTTTTTTGAACAATGCTTGTGGAATTTTGTGATGAGTTTGGTGTTTGGGTGCTAACCCCGCGGCCTTATTCATTCTATTTCTATGAGTGCTTAAACCATTTGGGTCAATCCACTCAGTTGGATTGACACCGTATGCATAGAAATTTTCACCACCAAACAACCCAATCGGATCCTGATGCACAAACCTTCCAACCACAGGATCGTAATACCTGAACCGGTTGTAGTGCAGCCCCGTCTCGCCGTCAAAGTACTGTCCCTGGAACCGTAGCGGTTGCTCCACCAGCGCAAGGCTTTGTACCTCACCCTGCGCGGCCAGGGCCAGCGGGTGCTGGTCGTGGGTGAACACCGCTGCATCGTCCGTGCCGGTGCGCAGGTACTGCAACTGCTGGGTCTGGCCCCAGACCTTGTAGCTGGCGGCCCAGACGATGCGGCCGGTTTCGTCGGTGAGCTCCTGGGGGGCGCCGATCTGGTCGCAGTGGTAGTAGTAGGTGGCGAAGCTGGCTTGGTCCGCTTCTGCCTGTGCGTTGCGGTTTTCCTCGCTCTTCCATTCCGACTCCAGCTTGGCCAGGGGCACGAAGCTGTCGGGCTCGTAGAGGTATTCGCTCAGGCGTGAGCCACGGATTTCCCCGGCGAGCAGGTCGCCGTCGTAGAGGAAGGTGGTGCGCCCGAAGGCATCGTGCTTGTCGATGCGCCGGCCGAGCGCGTCGTAGCGGTAGCGCGTGGTCTGGACGGTGGCGGCAGGCTCTGGCTGCGCGTTCGAGCCGGCGATCTTCGGGCCGGGCCTGTCGAGGTAGCGCGTGACCGTGGATTCGAGCATCTGGTGCTCGGCGCTGTAGCGAAAGCGCTGCACGGTGTGCCAGCCGATGCGGCGCTCCACGATGTTGCCGTGCAGGTCGTACTGGAAACGCAGGTCCTGGTAGACGGCGAGCCGGTTGGTGGGCACCTGTTCGCGTTCGTTGCTGGTGCCGCCGCTGCTGAGGTCTCCACCACGGTTGGGGTTGAGCAGGTTGCCTGCGGGGTCGAATGCGAAGGCTTCCAGGTTCCGGCCCGAGGTGGGCGATCCGCCGGCAGCATTTTTCTGGGCGGCAAGGATGCAGCCCAGGGCGTCGTAACGGTACTGGCTGTCGCCGCACAGGCCGTCGCGCGTGGCGACTAGGTTGCCTGTGGGGTCGTACTGGTACAGGCGGGCGATGCGCTGGCCGGAGGGCAGGGGAGTATCCCGGTCCCAGAGGGCCTGGGGTGAAGGCCTGCCGGGCTGACCCTGGAGTGCGCCTTGCTGGCTGACCTTGTGCGAGGTGAGGCGGCCCATGGGGTCCCAGCCATAGCGGCTGGTCAGCGTGCCTTGGGTGTGTTCGATGCCGCTGAGCACTTGACTGTCAGCGAGATCTGGTGCAGGTGGCCCGAGCCGTAGTAGAGCCATTAGGTCAGTCTGTTGCTGCTTACATGTTCAGTTCTGCAGTGAGATTGTGCGAATGAAGGCTAAAGCGGTTCGAATGCTTAATTTATTGATTATTTGGCGTTTGGTATATCAAGACAAAGCCTTAATCCAGATAATTCTCCTGGCATGTTAGATAGAGGTAATTGAATTTCCGTCAATAATGTTGCGAACTGTGAATATTGCTGAAATGGATAAAATCCAGCACCTCCTCCTCGAATAATGATGTCACTGTCTTGTTGTCCAATTCTAGTAAATGTTGCTACTGATAGGGATGCTATGCCGAAGTTATTTGCGGCTTCTTTATTTAATTTTGCATCGCCGAATTGTGTAAGACAGATTTTTTCCAAAGTATTAGAATTTGGAATATCGTTTCCACTAATAAAAAGATTATTCTGATAGTCCTTTGCAACATACTCCCATTCAAAATCCCAAGGAGCCCTATAACCAGTTTTCTTTAAAAATTGAGATGCTTCGTTGACGCTTATATATATGGGAAAAGGACCATCTTCGCTGGAAAAATCCGGCCTTTCTAATTCGCTTGATAGATCAATGTTATCCTCTGCAACCCACTCATACAAAGGAAATCTGCTCATTAAAAATGGATTGACATTCTTCCTTTCGTTTCCATTTGATGGATGAATGAGATGTGAGATCATGTGCCATTCTTCAGTGAAATGTTTATTTCTTATTTCTTCCATGTGAGAGTGCGATGATCCATATTGGAAATTTCCTCCAAATATTAGATTCAGAGGCGTCTCATATTTTTCATCATAAAAGCATGGCACTTCAATAGGTTGTTTGTTGATTGGATTTTGCGCAATAAATGGCTTGATTAACTTGTATCTCTTAGGTAGCCTATTTAATATTTCATTGCATATTTCTTTTCTTCTATCATTTGATGCTGATTGCCACAATTCCACGCTCATAATTTCTTTTATATCATTCATGATTTTCCTTGATTAATCATTCGAACACATTCCTGCGGAGCGCTTTTTCTTATTCCGCAGCTTTCTTGCAGCTGCTCCGGCTTCCCATATTTTACCTTTCCAATAATATAATATCCGGGCAACTCTTCCACTATCAACTGCAGTGTTCATCGCGCCTTTGCAATGCGAGCATGGAGCATATTCTCCATGCATCTCAATTGTATCTGTTGGCGAATAGTCATCCTCTTTTAGAGCCTTTCTTTCAGTGTGCGTCACCAATGAGCATAGGGGATATCCAAGCTTCTTATCCTCTTCTGTCATCCCTCCGCTTACATAATCTCTTTCGGATTTAACATTCCCATTCTCATCCTTTGTTTTTGCTTTTAGCTTGTGTGGTGGCCGCTTGGCTAAGCCAAAAGGGTCATACCAACTTCCAGAGTTGGGGCCATAGATATAAAAATTATTACCACCACCAAACCCAATCGGATCCTGATGCACAAACCTTCCAACCACAGGATCGTAATACCTGAACCGGTTGTAGTGCAGCCCCGTCTCGCCGTCAAAGTACTGTCCCTGGAACCGTAGCGGTTGCTCCACCAGCGCAAGGCTTTGTACCTCACCCTGCGCGGCCAGGGCCAGCGGGCGCTGGTCGTGGGTGAACACCGCTGCATCGTCCGTGCCGGTGCGCAGGTACTGCAACTGCTGGGTCTGGCCCCAGACCTTGTAGCTGGCGGCCCAGACGATGCGGCCGGTTTCGTCGGTGAGCTCCTGGGGGGCGCCGATCTGGTCGCAGTGGTAGTAGTAGGTGGCGAAGCTGGCTTGGTCCGCTTCTGCCTGTGCGTTGCGGTTTTCCTCGCTCTTCCATTCCGACTCCAGCTTGGCCAGGGGCACGAAGCTGTCGGGCTCGTAGAGGTATTCGCTCAGGCGTGAGCCACGGATTTCTCCGGCGAGCAGGTCGCCGTCGTAGAGGAAGGTGGTGCGCCCGAAGGCATCGTGCTTGTCGATGCGCCGGCCGAGCGCGTCGTAGCGGTAGCGCGTGGTCTGGACGGTGGCGGCAGGCTCTGGCTGCGCGTTCGAGCCGGCGATCTTCGGGCCGGGCCTGTCGAGGTAGCGCGTGACCGTGGATTCGAGCATCTGGTGCTCGGCGCTGTAGCGAAAGCGCTGCACGGTGTGCCAGCCGATGCGGCGCTCCACGATGTTGCCGTGCAGGTCGTACTGGAAGCGCAGGTCCTGGTAGACGGTGAGCCGGTTGGTGGGCACCTGTTCGCGTTCGTTGCTGGTGCCGCCGCTGCTGAGGTCTCCACCACGGTTGGGGTTGAGCAGGTTGCCTGCGGGGTCGAACGCGAAGGTTTCCAGGTTCCGGCCCGAGGTAGGCGATCCGCCGGCAGCATTTTTCTGGGCGGCGAGGATGCGGCCCAGGGCGTCGTAACGGTACTGGCTGTCGCCGCGCAGGCCGTCGCGCGTGGCGACGAGGTTGCCTGTGGGGTCGTACTGGTACAGGCGGGCGATGCGCTGGCCGGAGGGCAGGGGAGTGTCCCGGTCCCAGAGGGCCTGGGGTGAAGGCCTGCCGGGCTGACCCTGGAGTGCGCCTTGCTGGCTGACCTTGTGCGAGGTGAGGCGGCCCATGGGGTCCCAGCCATAGCGGCTGGTCAGCGTGCCTTGGGTGCGTTCGATTTCCTGGTGCAGGGCGTCGCGTTCGATGTCGCTGACCACCTGGCCGTCGGCGAGGATCTGGTGCAGGTGGCCCGAGCCGTAGTAGAGCCATTGGACGTGGCGGTCCCCGGGCAGCCAGCAGTCCGTGCGGTTGCTCAGCGCGTCGTAGGCGTGCCGATAGCTGTAGGTCGCCAGCGCTTGCTCGTCTGCACTGGGCGCCATGTGCACCTGGGTCTCTTCCACCAGCCGCGATAGAGCGTCGTAGGCGAAGCGCACGTGCGCATCGGGGTTGCTGGCATGCAGCATGCGGCCCAGCAGGTCGTAGCCATAGGTGGTGGTTCCTCCGTCTCCATTACCTGCCGCGTCGCTGCCCACGTGGATCTTGGCGACAAGGCGGCCCAGCACATCCCTGCGAAACAGCGTGCGCTTGGGCAGGGCTGCGTCGGGCCGTGGATCGTAGGGCGTATCCGGGGGCAGGTGGGCATCGCGCTCGTGCAGTTCGGTCAGTTCGCTGGCGGCGTTGTAGCGGTAGCGCTGTATGCGGCCGTCAAAACCGGTTTCCTCGATCAGGTTGTCTGCGGCGTCGTAGGTGAAGCTGGTGACGGCGCCGTTTTCGTTCTGCAGGGCGATGAGCCTGCCCACGGCGTCATAACGGTAGCGCAGCGTGCCGCCCAGCGCATCGCGGCGCTCCACGGGCTGGTCCAGGCCGTTGTAGGTGTAGCGGGTGATGGCGCCTTGCGGGTCGGTGTAGGAAAGCAGGTTGCTCTGGGGGTCGTAGGCATAGTGATGTTCGGAACCATCAGCGCCCCACATCCGGCGCAGGCGTCCAAGCGCGTCGTGAAGGTAGCGGGTGGTCTGGCCCAGGGCGTCGGTGGAGGCCACTAGGTTGCCCAGGATGTCCCACGCATAGCGCGTGACCCGGCCCGAGCAGTCGGTGTAGGCCACGAGCTGTCCGGCTTCGTCCCACTGCAGATGGCGGGTTTTGCCCAGCGCGTCTTCTATGGCGACGGGCAGGCCGCGCGTGTCGTATTTCCAGCGCGTGGCGTGGCCGAGCGGGTCCAGGCGCTCGACCAGGTTGCCCTGGGCGTCGTAGGCCTGCCGCCAGACATGGCCCAGCGCGTCGGTGACTTCTTCGGGCAGGTTGAGCCGGTTGTACTTGAGGCGGGTGGTGGCACCTGATGCGTCCGTGACGGCCAGCAGGTTGCCCTGGGCGTCGAATTGCCAGCGGGTGGTGCGGCCCATGGCGTCCCGCGCCTGTTGCGGGTTGCCGGCGGCGTCCATGCGCGTCTCGGATCGGACGGGCTGGCCATCCGGCCCGGGTTCGACGATGGCGATGACCTCATGCCGGGCGTTGTATTCGTAGCTGCTGCGCCTGCCCAGGGCGTCGGTGACATGGGTGGTGCGGCGGCCCAGGTCGTAGTCGAAGCGGGTGTCCAGCGTGCCGGGCTCGTCGGTCCAGGTCCGCACGACGCGGCCGCCCGCGTCAAGCCGGCTCCATTCCTGGTGGTAGGTGAAACCGGTGCGGCTGCTGTAGGCCACCATCAGGTGCTGGCGATAGCGATAGTGCGCCACGCCGCCCATGGCATCCGTGGCGGACTGGAGGTTGGCGTGGGCGTCATCCGGGACGTTGCCATCCGTCCCATAGGCATAGCGTGCCAGCAGGCCGCCGACCTGTTCCACACCGTTGATCACACGGGATTCCAGGTGGATCTCCTGCAGGAGCGGGCCGGAGGGGCTCAGGTCTTCACTCCAGGTGAAGCGCAGCTTGCGGCCAGCGCTGTCGGTCAGTCCCAGCGGGCGGGGCGCGCGGCCATCGATGCCTGTGGCAGTGTAGGCCGGGTAGTGAAGGCTGATGGTGTTGCCATTGCGGTCCACCAGGTGCACCAGTGGCAGACGCCATTGGCCGGTGGCCGGGGGGGCGAACAGGTGCCGGGTGCCATCGGCGCTTTCAACGCTCCAGCCGCCTTGCTGGTGGTGGGTGACGGTGATTTTTTCGCGCGGGTCGAAGTGGCTGGTACCGGCGGCAATCACGGGCAGCTGTATGCGGCGCCCGCGGGCGTCGTAGTAGTGCACCGCATCGTGGACCAGCACCAGTTCGGTGGACAGGGGCGTGCTCCATCCCCATCCAAGCCAGCCAGGACGGCGGTCGCTGGAGCGGTAGTACCGCTGCCAGGTCAGGCCCATGGGGCCGGGCAATTCGAAATCCGTGTCGCGCAGGATCTTGGTGCCTGTGGCAAAGATCACGGGATGGCATGTGCCCAGCTCGCAGGTCGGTGGCGTGTCAATGCTTCCCTCGGAGGCGTTATCGATGATGTTGCCCTGCGTGTTGGGATTGACGCTGTTGTCCGTGCGCTGTGCCACGGGGTTGCGGCGCGATTTGGCGCGCTGGGCGATCTTGCCCAGGACAAAGCCAATGGTGATGGCGGCCACGCCATCGGCGATCACTTCGGCGACCTGGTCGATTTTTTCGTCGGTCAGAGGCGGTGTCAGCAGCTCCTGGATTTCCTGGGCGAGTTCGGCGACTTGCTCGGCCGCCTGGGCCATGGCGGCCCCTCCGACGACGAGGTTGACGCCGGGAATGAGCTTGCCCACGAGCTTGAGGGCGGGTCCGATCAGCGCGCTGGGATCGGTCAGGCTTTCTCCAAGGGCCGACAGCTGGCTGGAGAAGGCGCCCGGCAGCTTTTCGATCACCTTCTGCGCCAATTGGTCATAGGGACCGGGCAGCGCCTTCATGGCAAGGCGC
Organism: Delftia sp. UME58; assembly: GCF_014170385.1. Classification (NCBI taxonomy): domain Bacteria; kingdom Pseudomonadati; phylum Pseudomonadota; class Betaproteobacteria; order Burkholderiales; family Comamonadaceae; genus Delftia; species Delftia sp. UME58. The sequence continues at coordinate 37,632 of NZ_LZZV01000102.1, read as the reverse complement.
ATGGCCCAGCCAGGATTGATGACCATGGCGTTGCTTTTGGTCGTGTCGAAGGACCGCACGCTGCCCCGGCTCTCGAACTTGGTATCGCTGCTGTAGCTGGTGGGCTCGGCTGCGCCGCCGACAACGCCGGAACGCACGCCCGCGATACCACCGAGCTTGTCGGGCGTGGCGGGTATGGACTCGAAGCGGCTGCCGGCCACGGCCACGGGGTGCCCATCAATCTTGAGCGTGGCCGTGCCGTTTTTCAGGCCTGGGCCATGGGCCATATTGAGGATGGGAACCGGTGGTCCCTGAGGCTTGGGAAAGACGGGGTTGATCGGGCCAGGAATCATGGCCGGATTGCGGCCTTCGTGGATCGCGCGGCGGTCGTTGACGTAGGTGGCCATGGATGGACTCAGGACTCTTGGGAAATGGAGGATTGGCGCCGCCCGGCTGCGGAAGATCTTCCTGCCGTGCGGGCATGGCGATTCCAGGTGGCGCTCCAGGCGGCCACGCGGGTGTTCAGCCCGGTGACCGTGAGCAGGCCTGCGTGGCCTGCCAGGGGCGACGGCATGACGGGGTGCGTCAGCCACTGGCGCATCTCATGGAACAGGCTGAGCATGAGAGGCGCCCAGGCCGCGCCCATTTGACCAAGCAGTGCTGCCGGGTCCTGGGCTTGCGGCAGGCCGCCCTGTGACGCCAGCGCCGCGGAGAGGCTGGCCAGCTCTGCGCCCCGCCATGCCGAGCCATCCATGTCGGACCAATAGGAGTGCAGGGCGTTGACCGGCATGTGCGCTGCCTTCAGCGCACCGTGGCTGGCCTCGATCAGTGCGCGGCCATCGGGCAGGGTGTCGCTGTCCAGGCGTGAGCGTGGCTCGTCTGCAAAGAATGGTGGATAGACCGTGACGAAATCTGCAGTGGCCGGCTTGCGGGACAACCGTACAAAGGCTGCGCCTTCCGAGGCAATGAAGCCTTCGCAGACGCCGTTGACCTTGGCCCAGCGACGCTGGTAGAGCACGTCCGCGATCTCCGTGTCCACGAAGCTGTCCACTCCGCCGATGATCACTTCGGGCACCGAGGGGTTGTCGTGCATGAAACGATAGGCCTGCGACAGCGCATCGGCGCCTGCCACTGCGCCGCCCGGGTAGACCTTGATGGGCAGGAACTCTGCGGCGAGGTCCAGTGCGCGGGGAAGCTCCAGTGCGAATCGGCCGGTGTCTATCCAGCCCGGCAGTTCAGGCAAGGAGTCGGGCAGTGCCACGAAGAGGGGGATGGGCCGCTGCAGCGGCCAGCCTGCGGCAGGCGCCGGCTGGCCGCGCAAGGCTTCGTGCAGGGCAGGGGCTGCGAGCCGGATCAGGCGTTCCGTTCCTTTGCAGGCTGCATCAATGGCTTGCACCCGGGATACGGTGGCACGGTGCTCGGCCTGGCCGGTGATGACCTGCCGGGTAAAGCTCGACTGGCGTGCAGTGAAGCCGCAGCCGGTCTGCCAGGCCCGGGTGCCGATGGGGGTGCATGCGCCAGTGGCCGCGATGACGAGAGGGTTCATGGTTGTGGCCTGCCGATGTTGAATGCCGCACGTTCGATCACGGAGGCCGTGCTGCAGGCCAGGGCCTGAACGACGGCCAGATCGTCGGCCTCGATCCACAGCGCTGCGCCCACGCGTGAGAGGTGTTCCAGATAGAGCAGTCGTCGCAAGGGCGCTCCCACCATGGCCGAGGACTCTTGCAGAACCACCTGTGTGCGAGGGCGGCCCAGACGCAGTGCAGGGCCTGAAACAGGAAGCGCGGCCAGGGCAGCATCCACGCAGGCGGCACGGCCGGATGCCTCATTACCCATGTCGAAGGCGATATCGGCAGGCTCTCCTGTAAGCAGGGCCGTGGCGTCAGCCAAGATGCGGCAGGCCTCTTCATCCTCCCAGGCCGTATGGGCAGCAAGCTGGCGAAGCAGAGGAATGTCTCCCACAAGCGAGGCCGCATATACCTGCAGGCCCCAGGGCATTTGGGGATGCCGGCCTTCCCGCAAGGCGCTTGCCAGCGCATGTCCATCCCTGGCGGCCAGCAGGGCCAAGGCCACGGTGGAATGCGGCATCCGGGCCAAAAGAGTGCGTGCCACAGGCGTTTCCTGCCGGCTGCCCATGAGCGCCAGCGCCAGCAAGGCGGCCTGCGCATCGCTGTCTTGTTGCGTGGCTGCGATGGCCTTGGCTTCATCGCCACGCCCGGTGCATCGCCAATCACACAGGGCCGCCACGCCGCCCGGCAGACTGGACGTCCATGCAGAGATGGCTTGTGCGAATTCGTCGCTGACAGCTGGCCGGGAAATTGCGAGGCGCTGGAGCAACTGTGCCAATGGCGCGCTTTGCCTGTGCTTTTCCTGGGAGAGCAGCCAGGTGAAGTATTCGGCGACGGTGTTGTCAAAGCAAAACCGCATGGCGTTGAAGACCGCGTTCGGCTGGGCCTGGAGATGGGCTCCCAGCGTTCGCTCCAGCCCATCGTGGACGTGCTTGCGTTGCAGGTGCAGGGCTTGCAGGCAGGCCAGCGCGAAGATGCGGGAGGGCTCATCCAGGATTTCAGCGCCAGCTGTTTCGATGGCCTGCTGGCAGGCATGGTCCAGCTCAGGTGCGTGCATCAGGTGCTGCTTCAGGCCGCTCAGCGCCTGCACGATGCTGTCGTCGAACACGGCAAAGGCGTCGGGGCGCGACGCGGGGCGCTGCAGCAACTGGGAGCGGCGCCAGTACTGCGTTACCAGCGTGCGTGCCAAGCGGGGCACCTGCCCGTCCATGACGGGGATGTCGATGGCCCGGGGAATGGGGAGTTCAATAACGGTCATGATGAAAAGAGGCTGGTCGCTACGTCGCAGCGGCATTGCATCAGGGACAATGCCGCCCAGGAGGAACCCAAGCGATGCTGGACAATCTGACGCCGTTTGCTGCGGAAATACTGCCGGGACATGGCGCCGACGGCACCCTGTGCTCCACCGTGGTGATCAAGGCCACGCTGGATTTCGCGGGCCGCGCAGTGGCACAGGGCAAGGCGGTGCCTGTGTTTCGCGGTGATGAGTCCTTTGATGGGAGCGGGCACGTGGTGCGCCACGAGGCCGATATCGCCCCGCTGAAATCCCGCGTGGATGTTCTGTTCAATGGCCATGCCCATGCACCTGGCGGCAAGGCTGTGGCACGTTTCGACGCGGGTCTGGCCATTGGCGGCGAAAACCGCGTCATCCGCGTCTTTGGCAAGCGCGTTTGGCGCCGCAAGATGGGGCTGGTGCCTGTGGTGCAGGAGCTGGAGCCTGCGCTCAAGGTTCCCCTGACCTACAACCTCGCCTTTGGCGGTGCGGATGCCGAAAACCCCGAAATATTTCACGGCCCCAATCCGGTGGGGGCGGGCTTCAGTGCAGGCCTTCCCCAGGACGGAGCGCCGATGCATCAGCTCGAATGGGCCGATGACCCGCTCCGATCGCCAGCCGACCGGATTTCGCCAGCCGGCTTTGGCTGCATAGGACGCAGCTGGTTGCCGCGTCGTGCCTTGTGGGGCAGCTATGCGGCTCGGGAGCTTGAACAGTCGCCGGGCCTTCTCTCGCGCATGCCGGCCTCTTTTGATCCGGCTGCATGGAACTGCGCCCATCCGCGCATGCAATTCAGGCGGGACCAGGTACGGGCGGGAACGAGGGTTGCCTGGGTCCACCTGAGCGCCGAGGGCGAGGGGGAGACCATCATTCCTGCTATCCGTCCGCAGCTCGGTTGGGTGATGCGTGGTGAGCGCGGCGCTGCAAGTCCCGAATTCGATACGCTGATCATTGAACCCGAGCATGGGCATCTGGTGCTCATATGGCGGCACACGCTTGCAGGGCATGTCCTGCGTGGTCTGGAAAGCGTTCAGGTCCATCTCTGATCCAGCCTTCAGTTGATGCGGACTTCGGCCGCATCCAGATCCAGCAGGTCCCGCGCGTCCTGCTCAATCGTCAGTGCGACCAGACGGACAAGGCCCTGGGCTGTCAGCTTCAGCGTGGCTTGCCCGCAACTGAGCGTGATGCAGTCCTGCGACTGCAGGCGGATGGCACGCTGCCCCCACGGCGCTGCAGGAGAAGGCGAGAGAACGGCTGTAATGGTGGCCTGCCCGGTGGGCAGGACTGCGAGCAGGACCTCGTCTCCGGGAACCAGTTCCGGAAGCAGAACGCCAGCGGGAGCCTGAAGCGAAACCACGGGGTCTTGCGCAAGGGCCACCAGATACAGGTCTTGTTCCTGAGCTTCGATGACTCGTCCAGCCAGGAGCTGTACGTTCGACACGGCGTGCTGCAGGCTGCCGTCATCGGACGGTTCGACAGGAATGCGTGCTTGTGGGATTGCCATGGGATTTCCTTCAAGCGGGGTTGATATGGCTGTCCGGAGACGACACGGTCACCTTGGAGCTGCCGCTGATGGAGATCGTCTGTCCGTTGACCTGCACGGTGCCGTCGCTGGTCATGCGCAACACGGCCTTGCCGCACTTGATCTCGATGGCGTCGCCCACGGTGATGGCCATTTCCTTGCCCACCGTGATCGTCTGCACCTCGCCAACGGTGGTGGCGGAGTTCTTGCCGACCGTCGCCGTATGGTTGTCGGCCGTGTCGTCGGTGCGGTTCTTGCCCACGCTGGTGGACTGGTTCTGACCCGCTGAAACACTGCGGTTCATGAGCACCGTCGTGCTCTGGCTCAGCCCCACATTCACCACCATGGCCGCGCCCACATTGACGTTGTAGGCGGCGCCGATGTTCACCATCTTGGCCAGGCCCACGTTCTGCATGTAGGCCAGTCCGATGGTCTCTGTCTTGAAGCTGCCCACCTTGATCGACCAGTTGTTGCCGATCTTGTCCTTCTCGTTGCGGCCTATGGTCTTGCTGCGGTTCTTGCCGATGGAGATGTTCTCGTCGATGCCGACGTCTTCATTGCGGTTGTCGCCGATGCTGATCTTCTCGTTGTGGTCCACCCGCTCCGTGCGGTTGTTGTGCACGGTGATGGTCTCGTCGCGGTCCACGGTCTCCGTGCGGTCGCGGTGGATGACGTTGGTCTCGTCCCGGTCGATGGTCTTGCGCCGGTCGTTGCCCACCCATTTGTCCTCGTCGTTCTCGACTTCGGTGAGCTGGTCCTTTTGCGCGTGCAGCCACAGCTGTTCGGCGCCCGCCTTGTCCTCGAAGCGGATGGCGTTGGCGTCGCCCTGGCCGTTCTTCAGGCCCGCGCCCGGGGCGCCGCCCTTGCTGGATCTGGTCTTGATGCCCGATTGCGTGGCGTTGGCCGGCAGCGCCCAGGGCGGCATGTTGGAGGCGTTGTAGACGCAGCCCATGACGATGGGGTAGTCCGGGTCGCCGTTGAGGAAGTCCACGATGACTTCCATGCCGATGCGCGGGATGTGCACCGCGCCAAAGCCCGGCCCGGCCCAGCTGGTGGCCACGCGCATCCAGCAGCTGGAGTTCTCGTTCATGCCGCCGATGCGGTCCCAGTGGAACTGCACCTTGACGCGGCCGTACTGGTCGCACCAGATCTCCTCGCCCGCAGGGCCGACGACGACGGCGGTCTGCGGACCCGTGGTGCGCGGCTTGGAGGTGATGCGCTGGGGCTTGAAGGGCAGGCTGGTGGGCTGGGCCTGGAGCACGAATTTCTGTGTCGAGCCCTCGCCGCTGCCGCCGTCGCTGACGCGCGGGTTTTCTTCGAAGGCGTAGTCCACGGCCGTGACCAGGTAGGCCTGGTTCTGGTCGCCGCGCGGGTAGTTGTCCAGCGTGAAGGTGTAGCCCGGCGCCATGGCGCGGTGGTTGGAGCTGCCCTGCACCGTGCTCTGGCGCGTGAGGCTTTGCTGCAGGCGCACGCGGATGTAGTCCTCGCCGTCGCCGGTTTCGGTGTAGCCGCCCGGCCATTCGTAGATTTCATAGGCGTCGTGCGCGTGGCCGGGCGGGTTGCGGCGCATGTTGGACAACTCGGCGCGGGGCTTCTTGAAGTCGTAGTCGTCGTTGTAGTGCCGGCCGGGCTTGACGCGCTGGTGCAGCTCCCAGGCGTGTATGCATTCCTCGCGCGCCACGGCGGCCTTGCCCGGCGGGTGGAAGGGGATGACGGCGCCGCCCTGCAGCGGGTCGTGCGAGGCGACGATGTCGTCGCCCAATGTCAGCACATGCTGGCCCGCGCTGTGCTGGTGGTAGTAGCAGATGCCCTCGTGCTCCATGAGGCGCGAGACGAACTGGAAGTCCGTCTCGTTGTACTGCACGCAGTACTCCCAGGTGCGGTAGGAGCGCGTCAGGCGCTGCTGCATGGGGTGGCCGTAGATGCCCAGGACCTCGTTGATGATGTCCGGCACGGTCTTGTTCTGGAAGATGCGGAAGTCGCTGCGGCGCGTGGCCAGCCACAGCCAGGGCGACAGGCGCGCGCGGTACAGGAAGTTGCGGTGCTCGTCCTGGCCGCGCATGCCGAAGGCCGTGACCAGGCCGTCGATGTAGCGTTTGCCGCCGTCCTGGGTCTCCACCACCACGGTGGCGCCCTTGCCCAGCAGGGCCTTGGGATCGATGCTGTCGCTTTCGCTGAGCAGGTCGATCTCCAGGGTGAACAGATGGCTGATTTCCTCGCGACCCTGCAGCCGGCGCAGCTGCAGCTGGTCTGCCAGGGGGGTGTTGATGGTGACTCTGCGTGTCATGGTGTCGGATCTCGCGGTGCTTGGGGTGGAAGAGGGGTCGGGGCTTCAGGCCTGGATGGCGGGGCCTGCGTGCGCCGGTCGATGAAGGGCTTGCATGGGGTGGCTGGAAGGTCCTCTGCTGCTATCGGGCTGCGTACACCAGCCCTGGACGGGCGCCGTCGGCGTCATCCTGGGCGTCATCCGTGACGGGGTCGCTGTCGAAGGGCTGGCCCAGCGCAATGAACTGGTAGTTGCCGCGCCGGTCGGTGAAAACCGCCAGGCCGCCCGGCGTCAGGGCTACGTTGAACCAGTCGTTGTCGGTTCTGGGCTGGTCCGGGTCCAGCGTGCGGGACAGGCTCCGGGCCAGCACGCTGCCGGCCAGGCTCGCCTGGTTCAACACCCGGGTCTGCCGGCCATCCGCGCCATACAGCCGTAGCTCCCCGGTGGCTTCGACCTTGCGCAGGTCCTCGCCCAGAGGGATGGAGCGCTTCAGGCTGGCCAGCACAAACCGGCCGCCCGGCGCCAGGTGCAGGTCGGGCGGGATGTCGTTGCCACCGCTGCGGAACTCGGCCAGGTGCACGATGCGCGCCTCTGCGCCCAGTGCCAGCGCGGCGCCCATGCCGCGCTGGCCGGGCAAGGCATAGATCAACAGCACATTGCCTGCCGACCATGCCTGGGCCTGCGCGGCCATTGCGGCGGCCGGGTCCTTGTCCTGGGGCTGCACGGCCAGGGTTCCGTCAGCGGCGCGGGCCAGGCGGGGCAATGCATCGAAGCTGCCCAGATTGCGCGCTTGCTGCAGCGTCCAGCCCGGCAGGGCGAAGGTCAGCAGCTGGTAGGGCTTGCGGCCGTCCGCATCGGGGTCCAGCCGGCTGCTGGCGACGATGTTCACCACCCCGTCACTGCTGTCCTGCGCATCCTGCGTGACGACAGGGCGGGCAAGGCAACCGCCAGGTCGAACTCCTGGCCGTGGCAGCGCCGCAATGGCCGCAGGCTTGCCGCTGCGCTCTGACAGTTGAAAACTGCCTGTCTTGGTTTGCTGGACCAGGTCCAGCCTGTCAACGGTGCCGTTGCAGTACACGGCGTAGAGATAGCGGTGGGGGTTCTGGACGGGTGCCGTGGGGGCCGCCGTCTCAGCCATGCCCAGGCCAGGGCACAGCAGCGCCAAGCCGATGGCGCTGGCGGTGGCGCTTCGGTGCATGGAAAGGGATTGCTTATTGCGCTGCATAGACCAGACCAGGCAGCCGGCTGTCGTAGTCGTCGGGGTCCAGGCCCACGACCGGGTCCAGGCCGAAGACATGTCCCAGTTCGACGAAGTGGTAGTTGCCCAGTGGATCGGCGAACACGGCCAGTCCATCCGGGGTGAGCGCGATGTTGAGCCAGTGGCCGGCCGTGCGCGGTGTGTCGCGGTCCATGTCTTCCTTGGGCATCAAGACCATGGAGGGCCCAGCGACGCGGGCATCGTTCAGCGTGGCCAGCTGGCGGCCTTGTGCGTCGTACAGGCGCATCTCGCCGGTGGTGGCCAACTGCTGCAGGCCCCGCTCCACGGGTACGAGCTTGTTCAGGGTCAGCAGCACGTAGCGGCCGCCTGGCGCAAGGCGCCATCCCGGGGCCAGGCTTTGGCCGGGCAGCGCCTGCAACGGCACCGTGAGTGCGCGCTCGCGGTCCGACAGCGCAAAGCCCAAGCCGTCTGCTCCCGGGAGGCGGTAGCTCAGCAGCACGCGGCCTGCCGACGTTTCCTCCGCCCGGAGATCCTCCAGGGATTCGCCACCGGCGTATGCCCTGGCCTGCTGTGTCAACTGCGTGCGCAGGTCGCCATCCGCCTTGTGTACGGCGAAAAGGGAGCCGTCTTTGGCCCGCCGCATGTGCGGCTGGCCGTTGTCGAAGCGGCCCAGGTCACGGGTTCCGAGCAAGGTCCAGCCGGGCAGGGAAAACGTCAGCAACCGATAGGACTGTCGGCCATCGGCAGCGGCGCCCGTGCCATCGCCTGCGACCAAATTCACCAGGCCTGCGGCCTGATCCTGCATGTCGCCCGTAGCTGCGGGGCGAATCTGGCAGCTGTCGGCGAAGGAGGTGCTTGCGCTTTGCACTGGCACCGCGGGTGGTTCGCCACTTCGCTCGGAGAGCTGAAAACTGCCTGTCTTGGTCCGGCTTTTCAGATCGAGTCGATCCACTCGGCCATTGCAGTACACGGCATACAGATAGCGATACTGGCTGCGGTCTGTGGGGGCGAGTGCCTTGGCCGTTGCTGCCGTAGCGAGTGTGGCCGAAGAATGTGCAGCGGCCCCCATCTGGTCGGCGCTGGAAGAGCAGCCCACGGCCATCGCTATGGCAGCCATGGCTGCGGCAGCCGTCATGAGGTGGATGACGATAGAACGGGCGGGCATGGCTAAAAGTCCTCCCTGCCCAGCACGTTCTCTACATAGTTGGGATCGCCCTTGGTGCCGCGCTCTGAAACCGGAACCTGCTCCCATTCAGCCAGTCCCAGTGTTCCAGCGGGGTTGATCGTGACAAACAGCTGACCGTCCTGCTGGCGCACGCGGTACTCGTGGAGGCCATTGGCATAGCCGTTGAAGCCGCGCAGTGTGTCGCGTTCCAACTGCTCGGCCGTGTAGTCCGGCAGTTCCACGGGAATGGCTGGCAGCCCCTGCCTTGCCCGTGCCTGGTTCCAGGCAGTCACTAGGTTGCTGAATTGCTGGCTTTTGCGTACGTTGCGCGGGTAGTTGCGGGCGAAGCGCTCCTTTTCCTGATAAAGCGTCCAGCCGCCGCGCACATTCTCTTTCCAGCTCCAGGTCTGGTCTGCGGTAGGCGGTGGCGTTGTGAGCTGGCATAGACCCACACCGCCTTTGCCGTCACTGCTGTACTTGGGCCAGTGGCCGGGAGGTGACAGGAACTGATGTAGTGAACTTTCCTGCCGCATCTTCTTGCGGAACACGACTCTGTCTGCACCGATGCCGTTGGCGAATGCTCGAATGGCCGTGCTCGATGGGTTTTGGCCCACGATGAGCCAGCTGACGCTGGCACGGCGCTCCAAGCCTCCAGCACGCAAGATGACTTGTACGGTGAGGCTGCCACCTCGCACTTCGGTGAAGGGAATGCGCCAACTGGCGTTGGCACTGGTCTGCGACGCGATGGGGCTGTGCTGGGTGCGCTGCTTGTTTCCGAACCGTGTCTTGCTGACATCGCTGCCGCCGTCGTAAATCAAAGTGGCCGACCATTCATAGATGGGCGTGGCTCCCGCAGGCAGTGCTTCGTTCTGCAAGACGGCAGTCACGGTAATGGTGGGCATTTGCGCATCGGCGGTGATGGCGAATTGAGATCCTGCGGGTTGGCTCGTAATGGCAAGCGGCATGGTCGAAGCTCTTTGGAATAGGGTGGGTTGCGGGTCTAGCGCGACGCCTGCGCAGCGCGGGCGCGATCCAGGTGGAGCACGGCGGCATCCAGCAGAGGGTCGCCACCGGCCTGGACGGAGGCGGTGAAGGCCGCATCCACGGGAACGCGCAGGCGCGGGGCGACGCCCTGGGCCTGCGCGGAGGTGGGGTTACCGCCAGCGGGGCCGGTTTCTGCGAGCAGGGGGACTTGCACGATGAAGCCGGCCGGCAGGTGCACGCGCGTGGCAGGGCCGGTGGCGCCGGCCGTGGCGCTGGTGGCGACGATGTCGGCACGCTGGCTGTGCTGCAGCCAGGCGGCGAACAGTTCGCAGGGGCCGGCGCAGCCGGGGCCGGTGAGCACGGCGACGGGCGCCGTGAAGGGCGCGCCCGAGGCGGCCAGCGGCAGCTGGGCCGGCAGGCCCAGGCCGCCACGACTGCGCCAGACGCGGGCGGCGGGGTCGAACAGGCGCTGGGCGGCGTCCTGCATGCGCAGCGGTTTGTCGCGCGTGTAGAGCGAGGCCAGCATGTGGGGCATTAGCTGGTAGGCGTCGTCGCCCCGGTGGGCGCGCAGGTCGATGACCAGGCCCGTGACCCTGGCCTGGGTGGCGGCGGCCAGGGCGCCCTCCCAGCGGTTGAGCTGGCCGGTGGCGCCGTCGGCAAAGCTGTCGAGGGCGATGTAGGCCAGGTTGCCGCCCTGGGCGCTGCGCAGCAGGAAGGAGGCCAGGGCGGGCTCGGCCGCAGGCAGGGCCGTGGTGGCGGCGGGGGCGGCGTCCAGGCGCAGGGTCTGCTCCTGGCTGGCCGAGGGTGTGCCGGCTGCGGTGCGCAGGCTCAGCGTGGCGGGCGTGCCCAGGTCCAGCGCCAGCAGGTCGGCGCGGCGGGCGTCGGCACCGGCGCGCAGCGAGGCGGGGGCAATGCGGTCCAGGTAGCGGGCCGGGCTTTCCCCTTCGATGGCGAGGATGTCGCTGCCGGGCTGCAGGCCCGCCTTGGCGGCGGCAGAGCCTGGCGCCACGCTGGTGATGGCGATGCGGCCGTCCTCGCGCAGCCAGGTGCGCGGCATGGGCAGGTTGACGCTGCCGCGTGCCAGCAGCTGCGGGGACAGGCCCCGGTCGTTGCGGGCAGGCCAGGCCTGGCCGCCGGGCAGCAGAACGCGGTACTGGCCATCGCCCAGGCGCTGGCCCATTTCTGCCAGGGCCTGGGCCTGTGCGGCGCTGTCGCCGCGCTCGGCGGCGGTCTGCAGGCGCTGGCCGTAGTCGGCACGCAGCTTGCCGGCATCAAAGCCGCTGGCGGCCGCCAGCGGGTGGCGCTCGGCGATGAGGCCGATGAGGGCCTGGGCCGCATCGCCTGCGCCCAGGCGGGACAGGTCGATGTCCTGCGCGGGCTGGACGGCGTGGAAGGCCAGGGCGATTTCCCGGGCACGGTCGAAGCGCAGGCCCTGCGGCTCCAGCGTGACCACGGTGTAGCCGCGCGGCAGGGTGACCATGGGGTCGTCGGCGGTGAACAGGCGCCCGTCGGCGCCAAAGCCGGAAGGGAAGCGCTGCGTGGCATCGCTGGCCCAGACCAGCAGCTTGCCGCCCGTGGGCTCCAGGATGTCGCCGCTTTGGCGCGGCCATTCGGTGCGCACGGAGCTGGCGCGCAGCATGGCGTGCTGTTCTATGGCGTCCAGGCTGCGCCGGCCCGCGCGCTGGGGCACGTCGGCATGGACGGACAGGGCGAAGATGCGTACGCCCCGGCCCCCGGGACGGGCACGGCCCGTGGACAGGTCATAGGTCGTGCCTTCGGGGTCGCTGGGCAGTTCGATGGCCACGCCGGTGCTGTCGCCACGCGGCAGGGCCAGCCATTGCGACTTGGCCGGCGCCACATGGGCGGCCTGGCGCTGCACGAGGTACGGCCCCTGGTCCATGAGCGCGACCACGGCCTGCCCGCGCCGGGCGCTGTCCGTCCAGGCGTCGCCCAGCACGGCCATGACGCGGCGTGGGCCGCCCTGGTCGTCCTGCACGGGGGCGGCGCCGGAGGGCGGCGCTTGTGCCGCCTCGGGCTGGGCCTGGTTGCGGTCCCACCAGGCACGGGCCTCGCTGGCGGCACCGGTGGCCGCGTTGGTGGCTGTGCTGGCCGCGCTGCGGCCGGCCTCCAGCGCCTGCTGGCCGGCCGTGGCGGCGCCCGAGGCCCGCTGCACGGTGTCGGCAGCCTGGCCGATGGCGCCCAGGTCCAGTGCCTGCGCGGCCGGGGCTGCCAGCAGTGCGGCGGCAATCACTGCCGTGGTGGCGCGTGGAAGACGGCGCCCGCTCATGCGGGCTCCGCAGCGCGGGTGCGCACGTCCAGCGTGAAGTCGTCGCCGTTGGCGCCGGCGTGCAGGCTTTGCAGTTCCTGGCCTTCCACGGTGGCCTGCAGGAAGTGGGTGGCCATGCGCGGCAGCAGGTTCTGGGTGAGGATGCCGTCCACCATGCGCGCGCCGGACTCGACCTCGCTGCAGCGGCGGCGCACCAGGTCCACGGCGGCTTCGTCGAAGCTGAACTGCGCGCCGTGGCGTTCCTCGATGCGCCGCTGTATGCGCAGCATCTGCAGCCGGATGATCTGCTCCAGCATGGCGTCGGAGATGGGGTAGTAGGGCACCACCGTCAGGCGGCCCAGCAGCGCGGCCGGGAAGGTCTGCAGCAGCGGCTGGCGAACGGCCTGGGCCAGGCCTTCCGGCGTGGGCGCCAGGTCCGGGTCGCGGCACATGTTGGCGATCAGGTCCGAGCCCACGTTGGAGGTCAGGATGATGACGGTGTTCTTGAAGTCGATGTAGCGGCCCTCGCCGTCCTCCATCCAGCCCTTGTCGAAGACCTGGAAGAACATCTCGTGCACGTCGGAGTGGGCCTTCTCGATTTCATCGAGCAGGACCACGCTGTAGGGGCGGCGGCGCACGGCCTCGGTGAGCACGCCGCCTTCGCCGTAGCCCACGTAGCCCGGTGGCGCGCCCTTGAGGGTGGAGACGGTGTGCGCCTCCTGGAACTCGCTCATGTTGATGGTGATGAGGTTTTGCTCGCCGCCATACAGGGCTTCGGCCAGGGACAGCGCGGTCTCGGTCTTGCCCACGCCCGAGGGACCGGCCAGCAGGAACACGCCGATGGGCTTGCCCGGATCGTCCAGCCGCGCGCGCGAGGTCTGGATGCGGCGCGTGATGGCCTCCAGGCCATGGCGCTGGCCGATGACGCGCTTCTCCAGCGTGTCTGCCAGCGAGAGCACGGACTGCACCTCGTCGCGCACCATGCGGCCCACGGGAATGCCGGTCCACTCGGCCACCACGGCGGCGACCACGCCGGCATCGACCACGGGCTGCAGCAGTGGGGCATCGCCCTGCAGCTCGGCGAGCTGGCGGCGCAGCGCTTCCAGCGCGGCCACGCTGGGGGGCTCGGCAGGTTCGGTTGCGGTGGCTTCGGCGGCCGTTTCCGGCGCCGCAGCGGACGGGTCTGCGGCGGCGCCGGTGGAGAAGACGGGCGGCTTCAGGCCCATGAGGGCGGCCTCGGTTTCCAGGATGCGGCGGGCCAGCGCGCTTTCCTGGCGGAAGCGCTCGGCCAGCGTGGCCTGGCGCTCGCGCAGGCTGGCCAGGTCGGTTTCCAGCGCCTGCAGGCGCTCGGCCGTGGGCAGGCCGAGGGCGGCCTCGCGCAGCAGCACTTCCTGCTCCACGCCCAGGGCCTCGATGCGGCGCTGCACGGCTTCCAGCTGGGCGGGCGTGGCATGCAGGGCCATGGCCACGCGCGAGCAGGCCGTGTCCAGCAGGCTGACGGCCTTGTCGGGCAGCTGGCGCGAGGGAATGTAGCGGTGCGACAGGCTGACGGCCGCGGCCACCGCGTCTGCGGCAATGCGCACCTGGTGGTGGTTTTCCAGCTTGGCGGCCACGCCGCGCAGCATGTCCACGGCGCGGGGCTCGTCGGGCTCGTGCACCTGAACGAGCTGGAAGCGGCGTGTCAGGGCCGGGTCTTTTTCGATGTATTTCTTGTACTCGGCCCAGGTGGTGGCGCCGATGGTGCGCAGCGTGCCGCGCGCCAGGGCGGGCTTGAGCAGGTTGGCGGCATCGCCCGTACCGGCCTGGCCGCCCGCGCCCACCAGGGTGTGGACTTCGTCGATGAAGAGCACGATGGGCGTGGTGCTGGACTGCACGGCGTCCAGCAGGCCGCGCAGGCGGTTCTCGAACTCGCCCTTCATGCTGGCGCCTGCCTGCAGCAGGCCCACGTCCAGCACGCGCAGCTCCACGCCCTGCAGCGGCGGCGGCACGTCGCCCTGGGCGATGCGCAGGGCCAGGCCTTCGACCACGGCGGTCTTGCCCACGCCGGCCTCGCCCACCAGGATGGGGTTGTTCTGGCGGCGGCGCAGCAGGATGTCCACCATCTGGCGCACTTCGTCGTCGCGGCCCGTGACCGGGTCCAGCTCGCCGGCCTTGGCGCGGGCCGTCAGGTCCACGGTGTACTGCTGCAGCGCGCCGCCCTGGCCGGGCGCGGTGCCCGTGGCCTGGCTGGCTTCGCCCGGCGTGCCTTCCAGCCCGCTGCCATCGGCCGCGCGCATGCGTGCCTCGGGCGAGTCGGGCAGCAGGCGGGCGAAGGCATCGCTGAGCGCGGGCTCGGAGATCTTGTCGAATTCGCGCGAGATGGAGCGCAGCTCATTGGCCAGCGAGCGCGTGCGCACCATGCCCGACAGCAGATAGGCGCTGCGGATCTGGCTGTCGTTGAACATCAGCGTGGCATAGACCCAGCCGCGCTCGATGGCGGTCTCTATGTGCTCGGAGAAGTCGCTGATCGAGGTGGCGCCGCGCGGCAGCTGGTCCAGGCGGCGAAGCACATCGGCGGCCAGGCGGTCGGAGGCGATGTCGAAGTGGCGCAGGATGCGGATCAGGTCGCAATCGTTTTCCTGCAGCAGCTGGTGCAGCCAGTGCACCAGCTCCACATAGGGATTGCCGCGCAGCTTGCAGAACACGGTGGCGCCTTCCAGCGACTTGAACAGCAGCGGGTTGAGCTTGCCGAAGAGGGATTGGCGGCTGATTTCTGTCATGGGTCTTGGGTGCGGAAAAAAGTGGATGAATGGGGGCCGGGCATGCCGGCTAGCGGCGGGGGCGGACTTCGACCTTGCGGCCCTTGGCCTGGCACTGCGCCAGCAGCCTGTCGACCCAGGCGCGTTCGACGAGGAAGCTGCTGCCGGTGATTTCCTGTGCCGTTTCACGGACGTCGGTGGCGAGGTGGATGGTCTTGGCTTCAGACAAGGCATCGCCATCCCATTGCGCTTCATCCGGCGATGGTTTGGCGGTGAAGCGGCGCTGCCCCAGATTGGCGATCTGGCCACCTTCGAGCCAGACCATCCAGACCGACGATCGCGCAGGGACTGCGCTGCGGTTGTGCTGTTGCACGAAGCAAAAGCGCTGGAGGGCAGCAGGCTTTCCGGGGCCAGTCGATGCCTGGCGGCTCTTCAAATAGATACGCAGGGCGGCTGGAGAAGGAACCAGGGATTGCGCCGGACGCGAGAAATCGGAGGCCCGCCCGCTTTCAGGCGCTGCCAGCAAAGGCAGGGCCAATCCCGCCAGGGTGGCCAGCAGACACCTTGCGAGCAGGCGACGGCCTTGCCTGAAACGGCATGGCCCGGGAAAGCGGTTGCGTCCGATATGCGGCATGTGGCTATCGGGCAGGAGCCACTTTGATGGTGCGGCCCTTGGCCTTGCACTGCGCCAGCAGTCTGTTCACCCAGGCGCGTTCGACGAGGAAGCTGCTACCGTAGATTTCCTGGGCCGTTTCCCGCACGTCGGTCGCGAGCTTGATGGATTTCATTCTTGCCAGGCTTTCACCATCCGCTTTGGCGTCTTCTTTCGTCAGCGTTTTGGGCGAATAGAGATGCCAGCCCATATTGACGATCTCGCCGCCATTGAGCCAGACCATCCACACGTTCGGTTCGGGATCGGACGGATGGTCGGGACGCTGCTGCACGAAGCAAAAGGTATTGCTCTGGCGGGCTCTTTGGGTTTTCCAGACTTCATCCTTGAACTTCAGGTACTGCCGCAGCGCAGTCATGGACGCGACTCTTTCCTGCGCAGGCCGAGAGTAGTCGGCAGCCGTCGGCTCGGTTTGCTGGCTGCTGATTTCAGCCGGCGATGCTGGTGGCTGCGATGATTCGGAGGCTTGGGCACCCATCAAGCAGGCGCTCACTGCAATGGCAGTGGCAAGGCTGGCCATTGGGAAATGGCGATGCGGTTTCAAAGCGCTTGATCCGGTATGGGTTGGTGACATGGAGTGTCCTCCTTGGTTTTCGATGTGTTTGGGGATCAGTCGCGTTTGCGCAGCCGGGCATGTGTGTAGAACATGTTTCTAGCCAGCGCGGCGTGCTGCATGAAATCGGCGCCGGGAGATTTGGATTTCGCAGTTCTCCAGGCAAATAGGCCGGTGGGTGTGGGGTCCGGCGGGACCGGCCCGGTGGCAACGTCCAAGGCTGCTTGCACAAAGTCCAGATAGGCCTTGCGTTTGGGGTGCAAGCCGTTGTTGGCGTTGTCCACATAGTCGCGGAGGTTCTTGGCAATGTCGGGACCCAGCTTCGGATAGACGTTGAAGCCATGGAATTGGACCGATCCCCGGTCATCTGCCATGACGATGTCCTCGACGCTGGTGGCACCGCGAGCCATGAAGTCTTCGGGCTTATCGCTCTTCAGGCGGTTCTCGATCACTCGGCGCATCCATTGCATGCCGGTTTTCACGTTGCTCAGATCCCATGCCTCGGCGGTGTCGCCCGGCGAGACGCTTTCCGCCAGAAACAGCCTTGCCAGCATCCCCTCCGTCGTGCTCTGCGCAGGCAGCGAAATGCTTTTCTCCACCTGCACGGTGATGGCTGCGGGCATGACGCTGAGCCCGGTTCCCTGCACCGCCATGATGCTGAGCTTGGTGAGCCCGGGCTGCTGCGCCACGAAGTCGAATTGCCAGCTGTCGGCGCGGGCGTTGTGTACGGGGGGCTGGGCCGCAAGAATGCTGGGCGCATCGATCCTGGCGCCCAGCTTGTAGGTCTTTGCGACGGCCTCGATCTTGACGCGCAGGCGGTTGCCTTCGACCAGCGTCAGCGTGGAAGGGACCGGGACGTTGTGCGGGAACTTGATCTGTACGGTGGGCATGTGTGCAGGCTGGAAGTGGTGATTCAGTGGCTCGGTGATTCAGTGGCTTGGGGAGCGGGACGCTGGCGCGGACGGTGGCCGGCCGCGCACGGGCTGGCGGCGCTGGCGCAGCCAGGCTTCTGGGTCCAGGCGGAAGTCGCGCGCGTCCTGGGCGGGCTCGGCGTGGGTGAGCCAGGTGGTCCAGCCCAACTGGGTGCTGCTGCCCAGCCGGGCGGCAGGCACTTCCTGGCGGCGCAGCACCAGCACGTAGTCCCAGGCGAATTCGATGCCCAGGTAGTTGCGCACCCAGTCCACCAGGGTCTGGAACAGTGCGGCCTGGGGCAGCAGCTGCTGGTATTGCGCCAGGCCCAGCGGGCCGAGCACCAGGCGGAACTTGCTTTGCGCATCGGGCACGCGCGAGCCCACGACGGCGTCCACTCCCAGTCGCGAGTTGCAGGGGCGGCCCTGCAGCCGGGTCTGCTGCTCGGGCTCCAGCTCCAGGTGGTGCAGGCAGTTTTCTTCCAGCTTCACGGGAATCTGGAAGTAGTGCGACAGGGCCTGGCACAGGCCTTCCGGATTGCGCGTCCAGCGGGTCAGATGGCCGGCCATGAAGCGCTTGGCGTGGTCTGGCACGTGGTCGCGCGCGCGCTGGCTGGGCAGGCCGGTGCCGATGAAGCTGTCTATGTAGCGGCCGAAGGGGTCTTCGCCCGGCCGGTCCAGCGATGCCGTGGGCTGTGCGTCCGACCAGGCGCGGAACAGCAGCAGCAGCATGCGGTGGTGAAAGATGTCGGAAAAGCGTGCCAGCGTGGCGTCGTCATGCTGGCGCAGGCGCTCGCGCACGTATTCGGTGATGTGCGTGGGCAGCGGTCCGTTGGGGCCGTAGAGGCCGAAGTTCCAGACCGTCATGCGCTCGGGCTCGCCGGCACGCGAGGGCAGGATTTCGGCAATGGTGGCGGGGGCGAAGGCCAGCGACGGGTCCTGGCCCAGGCGCAGCGGCTCGTCCTTGGGGCGCGTGGCCTGGCCCAGGCGCGGCAGCGCGGGATGGCGTGCCTGCAGGTAGCGCAAGCTGTGCATCAGGTCGAACTGGTAGGGCCTGGCGCTCAGGCGCTGCCAGAACAGGCGCGCCCGGGCGTCCTCGGACGCGGAAACGGCCACCTGCGCGGTAGGCAGCGCCGGGGCCCGATCGGGCACCGGCTGGGGAAGGGGAGCGTGCGCGGCGTTGCTCATATGCCGGGCCTTTGTCCGGGGCGCGGAGTCCAGCGCGCGACGGGGCCGCGCTGGCGCGAGTGCAGTTGCAGCTCGGTGAAGCTGTTGACGCCCACATGGCGGGCGAAGAATCGCTCCAGCACATTGGACAGGGGCCAGGGGCTGACACCGGCCATGGCCGGCTCGTCCACGCTCAGGTGCACGCCCACGCCGCGGCCGTAGACCAGCTGGCGGTGCTGGGGCAGGCGGCGCGTGATGGGTTCGATGCGCATGCCCTGGATGGCGGCGATCTGCCCGGCCAGCTGGTGGTTGCCCAGGTCCAGGTACAGGCGCAGCAGCTCCTGCAGCGTGGCCGCGCCTTCCTCGTCGGACAGGTCGGTCATGGCCAGGTAGTTCAGGCTCAGGTGGGAGATCAATCGCCAGGTCAGGCCTCCGTCGGCCACGGCGGGGATGGGCGCGCTGGGGCCGGCGATGGCGCGGGCCCATTCCACGGGCGCCGATTCCTGCAGCGCAAAGTCGCCGCCCGGCTGGTTGACGCGCATGAGCAGGGGCAGGTCGCGGTTGGTGCACAGGGTGTGCATGGACAGCTGCTTGAGGTCGTCGGAGAAAGGGGCCTCGCGCTGGTCCACCAGGGAGATGAAGACTTCCGAGCCCAGGTACTGCGTGCGCGGGCCGCTGCGCAGGCTGCGCTCGGAAAACAGCCGGGGCTCGCGCCGCGTGGTGAAGTAGGCCTGCTCGGTGGAGTGCAGGCCGTGCGTGGATGCGTACAGCGGCGCGAATTCGCGGTCCTGGGTCTTGCCTTCGTGGTGGCCGGTGACGGCCTGCACGCCGTAGACCTCGAAGTCCAGCGGCCGCGTGCGGTCGGGGATGACGTGGTACTCGTGCACGTTGGAGGCCACATGCAGGCGGTCCGCCGTGTACTCGAACAGGTTGATGGCCGGAATGCAGTGCATCAGCAGCTTGGCCGCGTCGATCTGCGGCTCCAGCGTGGGTGCGGCGCGGCGCAGCAGCACGGTGATGCCCACGCCGTCATGGGCGATGCGGCGCATGCTGCGCGACAGGCCGTTGATCGAGAAAAACCGCTGCCGCGAGGGAAACGCAAAGTACTCGTGCAGCAGACGGTGGCCCTGGAAGGCGCGGTGCGAATAGGGAATCAGCGCCTGCTCGCTGTCATGGCCTTCGGCGCGCAGTGCATCGGGCTGGAGCACGTCCCAGACCTGGCGCGGGTCCTGCGGGTGGTGGACCACGATGGCCAGCGCCTGCGTGTGGATGAGCTCCTGCAGGTGGGAGGCGACGACATCGCCCGCATGGATGTAGACCCACAGCTGGTCCATCGCCAGCTGCATGCACTGCGAGGCGTCCAGCGTGGCCAGCTGCAGGCGCAGGTGGCCGCCGGCCTCGCCCAGCTGGGGCACCAGGGCATGGGGCAGGTCCAGCGCCGGGCCGCCCAGGCGCGCCTGGCGTATCTCCAGCGGCCACAGCGTCAGCGGCCCGCCGGTGCGGAATTCGCAGATGGTCTGCTCTTCCTGTGACTTGTGGGTGCGCAGCACGCTGCCAGAGGGCAGGGTGAAGCCGTCCACGAGGTTGCCTTCCTTGGCGCTGGGCTTGAGCTGGACGACCACCATGGATGGCGTGGGCGCCAGGTAGTGGGGGCAGACCATTTCCATCATGCGCTGGGACAGGCGCGGGAACTCCGCATCCATCTTCAGCTGGATGCGCGCGCTCAGAAAGCTGAAGCCTTCCAGCAGGCGCTCCACATAGGGGTCGGCCACATCGGTGTCGTGCAGGGAAAGGCGGCCCGCCACCTTGGGGAAGGCGGCGGCGAACTCGGCGCCCAGCTCGCGCAGATAGGCCAGTTCGCGGTTGTAGTACTCGACGAGGCGGGGATTCATGGTGTGGGTGGCGGCGTCCGGGCTCAGGCCCTGAGGTTTTGCAGCGAGACCTGGCCGGTCTCCAGGTCCAGGCTGGTCTTGAGCAGCAGCTCCAGCGGATAGGGCATGGACCAGAACTGGCAGCGGATCTCGAACTGCAGCGTGTTGTGGTGGTTGAGCTGCTCGGTGGAGGCCAGCAGCGTCACGGCCAGCGTCTTGGGCAGGATGCGCGGCTCGAAGGCCAGGATGCTTTCGCGGATGCTGCGCTCCACATGGCTCCAGTCCAGCTCGGACAGCAGCTGGCCGGCCAGCGGCGGCATGCCGTAGTTGATGACCGAGCGCTGCACATGCTCCAGCCCCTCCATCTCCACGTGGTCCCAGGCATCGCGCGCATTGAGCAGCCAGCCCAGGTCGCGCAGCAGGGCCTCGCGCAGGCGGGATTCGTTCACGAAGACCGCGTCGGGCCGCTCGGTGCGCAGATGGGGCTCATGGTCGGTCAGCCGGTCCAGCAGGGCGGGCTGCAGCCGGTCCTTGGCTGCGGTCGCCTGGTTCTGGCGCGTGCGCAGCGTGGGCATGGGGTTGAGGGGACTGGGGCGCATGGCTTGTTTCTTCAGGAACCGGCCGGCCGGGCAGCCGCCAAGGGGATCACGGGCTCCTTCGCCTTCAACGCCGGGTCTTGGCGGCAGGCGGAAAGAGGGCGCGAACGGGCGGAGAAGATCTGAACGATCTGCTCCTTGTCATCGGTGGACACCTTCATGCAGGCGCAGCCATAGCCGTGGCTGCCATGGCCGGTACGCACCCAGTCACGGTTTGCAAAGCGGGGCCAGTCGCCCTGGGCCTGGTGGCCGCCCTGCACGCCAACGGTCCAGTCGGTATCGCGATCGGTCAACGAGGCATTGGCGGGCGTGGGATTGTCGAACCAGCCGCAGCGCAGGGCATTGGCCGGGCCGTGGCTGGAGGCCGATGCAGGCCATGGGCCCAGGCACAGCAAGGCAGCCAGCAGCGAGCACAGGCAGCGCAGGGCATGCGGGGACGCGGGGGCGACTGTTCCGTGCATGGCCTGCTCCGTCATCGCGTGGGGGTGTCCAGCGCCAACTGGCGCACCTGCAGCATGGGAAAGTCCTCGGAGTCGGTGACCCAGGTGCGCTGGCCGTGGCCGGCCACGTGGCCCGAGGATTCGTCAGGATTGGAGGAGCCTGTGTCCAGCGGGCTCCACTGCGTGCGGCGCGACATGCGGACGGCATCGTCATCGCCGGGCGCCAGCGGATAGCGCGCGGGCATGAAGCCCTGCAGCGCGCCGCCCTCGCGCAGCGTGACCTCGCAGGGCAGCCAGATCAGGTCGCGCAGGTCCTGCACGGGCTCGAAGCCGATCTGTGCAATGGCGTCGAAGGGCAGCCAGTAATAGCTTCCATGGGCCAGCAGCTCGCAGACGGGGCCCAGTCGGGTGTCGCTGTCGGCCAGCCATTCGAAGCGGTGCTCGCCCATGTGGCCTGCGGTGGCGGGCGCCTCGTCCAGGGCGCGGGCGCGCAGGTCCTGGGCGGCCGCTCCTTCATGGGCCAGGGCGTCGATCAGGCAGGCCAGCCATTGCGCGGGCTCGCCCATCAGGAAGGGCTTTTTCTTGCCGGCGAAGACCTCGGCGCGCAGCACTTCGCAGCGGATGGCCTCGCGGTAGGCGCGCGCCATGGGCTCGCACGACGGGTCGAGCTGGGCGCACAGCTGCAGCTGCTCCAGTGCCTTTTGCCATTCGCCCAGCACGCACAGCAGCTGGAAGTAGTAGACGCGCAGGGGCGCCGAGGCCGGGGCCTGGCGGATCTGGTCCTTCAGGGCCTTGAGTTGCTCGTCCAGGGAAAGCTGTGAGGTGAAGCTGGGCAGGGGCATGGTGAAAACGCAGGAAAAAGAGAGGGGCGGGGTGCGGCTGCGCCCCGGTCAGTCGTCGTAGGAGCGGCAGCCCCAGCGCACGGCGTCGGGCGCCTCGCCATCCACATGGCCGATGACGATGCGCGGAGGCGTCTCGTCCAGGCCCTTTCTGATCGGCATGGCGCGTGCGTACTGGGCGGGCAGCTCGCCGAAACCTTCCAGGCTCCAGCTGCTGCGCGCCTGCGGCCCGGCCTTGGTGCGCTGGACCAGGGCCTGCAGGCTGCCCGTGGCGCGCGCCGCGACAATGCTGCCGCTGCCGCCGCGCACGGTGATGGAGGACACCTGTGTGCCATCGATCTCCAGCGGCGTGGCAAACAGATAAAGCAGGTCCAGGCTTTCGCCGGGCGCGCGGTCCACCACGGTCACGCCCTGCGCGCGCAGGCGCTGGGCCAGCGCTTCGTCGCGGCCATCGGGAAACTCGATGCGGCAATGCAGGGCGTCGGTGAACAGGGTGGTGATGTCCGCTGCCGTTGCTGTTGTCGTGGCGGGGGCGGCCTGCACCGTGGCGCAGGCCGTGCCGGCCAGCAGCAGGGTGAAGAAGGTTTTGGAACAGGCGTTCATGGCGTGGCTCGATGGGCGCATCAGGGATGGCGGTAGATCTTGAAAGCGGGCTTGTGGGTGCGGTAGCCGGGGCCTGCCCAGAAACCGTTCTGCTTGAAGTCCGAGATCCAGACGCTTCCGTCGAACATCTGCATGTGGCCGGCGGGCGATGAGGTGAAGCCCTCCATCACCGCCACATCGCCTTTCTTGTAGCCACCTTCGGGCATGGCGTCGTAGCGTGTGAAGCCGGCGGCCACCAGGCTGGTGCCGTAGTCCTTGGCATCGCGCGTGCGCTGCAGTGCGATGCCGCCAGCGCCGATCGCATCGCGCACATAGCGCGCGCAGTAGCCGGCCGAACTGGCGCGGGCATTGGTCTGCAGGGTGGCGACGGCGTTGTCTACATTCCAGGGCATGAAAAGCCTCTCTGAATTGGGTCCTGGAGGGGAAAGCTTCTCCAGGCCTGTTTCTTGTTATGGGGCCTGGCCCTGGTGCGAGCGTGTCGGCACCAGGAGCCAGGTGGGCGGGCAGTCTTACTTCGCGCCCTGCTTCACGGAAGGCAGCTTGGACACCAGGCGCAGCGACACGGTCAGGCCTTCGAGCTGGTAGTGGGGGCGCAGGAAGAACTTGGAGGTGTAGTAGCCGGGGTTGCCCTCGACCTCCTGCACCTGCACCTCGGCGGCGGCCAGGGGCTTGCGGGCCTTGGTCTCCTGCGAGGAGTTGGCCGGGTCGCCGTCCACGTAGTTCATGATCCAGTCGTTGAGCCAGCGCTCCATGTCGGTGCGCTCGCGGAAGGAGCCGATCTTGTCGCGCACGATGCACTTGAGGTAGTGCGCGAAGCGGCAGCAGGCGAACATGTAGGGCAGGCGCGCCGACAGGTTGGCATTGGCCGTGGCGTCGGAGTCGTAGTACTCGGCGGGCTTGGCCAGCGACTGGGCGCCGATGAAGGCGGCCACGTCCGAGTTCTTGCGGTGCACCAGGGGCATGAAGCCGTTCTTGGCGAGTTCGGCCTCGCGGCGGTCGCTGATGGCGATTTCCGTGGGGCACTTCATGTCCACGCCGCCATCGTCGGTGGGGAAGGTGTGGGCCGGCAGGTTGTCCACCGCGCCGCCCGATTCCACGCCGCGGATGGAGGTGCACCAGCCGTAGTACTTGAACGAGCGGTTGATGTTGACCGCCATGGCGTAGGCCGAGTTGGCCCAGCAGTACTTGCCGTGGTCGCCGCTGTCGGTCTCTTCCTCGAAGTCGAACTCATCGACCGGGTTGGTGCGCGCGCCGTAGGGCAGGCGTGCCAGGAAGCGGGGCATGGCAAGGCCGATGTACTTGGCGTCGTCGGACTCGCGCAGGCTGCGCCAGGCGGCGTACTCGGTGTTGGTGAAGATCTTGGTCAGGTCGCGCGGGTTGGCCAACTCCTGCCAGGATTCCATCTGCATGATGGCAGGCGCCGCGCCGGAGATGAAGGGGCAGTGGGCCGCGGCGGCCACCTTGGCCATTTCACCGAGCAGCTCCACGTCCGGCGGGCTGTGGTCGAAGTGGTAGTCGCCCACCAGGCAGCCGAAGGGCTCGCCGCCGAACTGGCCGTACTCCTCTTCGTACACCTTCTTGAAGACGGGGCTCTGGTCCCAGCCGACGCCCTTGAAGCGGCGCATGTTGCGGTGCAGCTCCTTCTTGGAGATGTTCATGACGCGGATCTTGAGCATCTCGTCCACCTCGGTGTTGGTCACCAGGTGGTGCAGGCCGCGCCAGGCGCCTTCGAGCTTCTGGTAGTCGTCGTGGTGGATGATGCGGTTGATCTGCTCGGACAGCTTGCGGTCGATCTCGGCAATGATGGCCTGCACCGTCTGGTAGGCATCGTTGGACAGCGTGATCGCCGAGCCCAGGGCCTGCTGGGCCAGCGTCTGCACGGCCGCTTCCACGGCTTCGCGGGCCTGGTCGGTCTTGGGCTTGAATTCCTTTTGCAGCAGGCTGCCGAATTCGCTGCCGGCCAGCGCCTGGGTCGATTGTTCGAGTTGGGTTGCGGTATTCATGACGTGCTTGCCTTCCTGATGTGCTGCCTCAAGCCTCGGATGCAGGGCCCGAGGCCTGCGGGGCAGTGATGTTGGGCGCGGCGGCCAGCGACTTGAGCAGCGCAGGGTCCTTGAGCACCTTGCCGATCAGCTCCTCGGCGCCCTGCTTGCCGTCCATGTAGGACAGCAGGTTGTGCAGCTGGGTGCGTGCCTCCAGCAGCGAGTTGAGCGCGCCCACGCGCCGCGCGATGGCGGCGGGGGAGAAGTCCTCCATGCTCTCGAAGCTCAGGTCGATGTTGAGCTTGCCCTCGCCCGTCAGCGTGTTGTCCACCTGGAACGCGACGCGGGGCTTGATGGACTTCATGCGCGCATCGAAGTTGTCGATGTCGATTTCCAGGAACTTGCGGTCGGCGATCTCGGGCAGCGGATCGACCGGCTTGCCCGACAGATCGGCCAGCACGCCCATCACGAAGGGGATCTGCACCTTCTTTTCCGAGCCGTAGATCTCGACGTCGTACTCGATCTGCACGCGCGGGGCACGGTTGCGCGCGATGAATTTCTGACCACTCTTGCCGGTTTTGGTAAGCGACATGCGGGTGTTCCTTTCAAGAAAAAAATAGGTCGCAGAAGTAAAAAGCCTGGAGTCCCGCCTTGCGGCGGACCGAAGGGCCGAGGGCGCAAGAGGCCCTGTGGAAACGGTCAAAGCCGTGGAAAGGCACAGATGTCATGGGGACGCCGGCTCTTTGAAGTCGAAGTCCGGCTCCAGCAGATCAGTGCAGGCTTCGCAATAGAGGTAGGACACGGAGCGTTTGCTCTCTGTGGTTCCCCAGCCTGTGCCGTCATCGATGGCCAGCCGGACTTCGCGGCCACCCTTGAAGCGCACGACGGCACTGGCGCTGCAGCTACCGGTTTCATAGGCACGCGCGTAATTGAACTGGCTGCTGGGCCTGGCGTGGCGCAGGAAATAGCGCACACGCTTTTCGTCAATGCGCAGTGAATCGCAATGGATATTCGGATCTTCGCTTTTGGCGGCGCTGACCGGTATCGTGATGCGCTCTATGACGGGCTTGGAGCGTGTATCCGCAAAGGCCGTCACGGCGAAGCCAAACGCTACGGCGAGACACCATTTCATGGCCATGTCGCGGTCTCCGCTTCGGTAACGTTCTTGTAGCTGACTGCCGGGTGGCGATGAATTTCGGTTCCTGGAATCTGCAGGCTGTTCTTCAGCTCTTCCACCAGATAGCTCAACGCGCTTTGCTGAGGCCCGTTCACTGCCTCGTAGACGGCGTTTTCGTTGATGAACTCCTGCTGCTTCTTGGGCGTGAGATTCGGGGGCATCTTTTTGCTCGGAGGCAACGACGCGACGCCAACGATTTCAATGCCGATGCTGTCCAGGTTGGAGGGGTAGCGCTCAGGGACGCTCTTGGTCATCTCCGTGCGGCTGATAGCCTTGGGGCCGCTCTTGCTGTACTGCTTGATCTCCGCTGCAGTACACCGATGCTCTGCCAGGCAGCGTGCGCGCACGTTGCCAACGTGGTTGGTCCGCCGATACAGCGAAGCTGTCTGGTAGATCGTGCCCTGCTTGCTGATGAGGAAGTGCGCCCCGTTGGCGCCAGGGACCAGGTAGCTGTTGAAAACAGCCTGCTCCGTGGAGGAACCCGTCTGGTGGACGATGATCCCTCGGACCGTGGGCATGGCCGCGCGCTCAATGGCCGTTGTGCGTCGCGGCAGGATGCGTGCGTTGTTGATCACCATCCCGTTCTTGTCGACTTCAAGCATTGCTTGCATCCTTTCGTTTAAACAGCGCCTCGTTCTTGGCGGTGGCCTTCATGTCTGCTGCTCCTGCAGATGGGCGCCCGTGATCACTTCCACCTGGGCCAGGCTGTCGGGCGACAGCTCGCGCAGGATGTCCATGAAGCCCATGCGCATGAAGCGGGCGGCGCGGCGGATGAGCAGGGGGGCGGGGTTGGAGGGCTCGGTGCGCTCCACGAAGGCGGCGATCTCCAGCAACTGGGCAATCGCCTGTTCGCGGTTGCGCGCCGGGGCGGGTGCCGAGCCGGGCGCGGGGTGGGCCGCCGTGCCGCCCTCTGTGCCGCCCTCTGTGCCGGTTCGTGCGGCCGGATCGGCTTCGGCGGCCGTGTCGGCATCGCCTGTGGACTGCGGCTGCCATTGCCTCAGGGCCAGCAGCAGCTGGCGCAGGCCGTCGAGTTCGGGCTGCTGGTGGCTGGGCAGGTGCTGTTCGCAGCAGGCGCGGATCTGGTCGAGTTCCTGCAGCGCAGGGGTGACGGCCAGCAGGGTTTCGTGGCCCTCGGCATGCGCGCGGGCCGAGGCCATGCGCAATTCGTCGGCGGTCAGGTGCGGCAGGTCCTCGGGCACGTTGCCCTTGGCCATCAGTTCGGCGTCGCGCACGCTGATCTGGCCCAGGGCGCCGCGCAGGAAGTCGGCGTTGCGCAGGTCACGCACAAAGCCTGTCACGTCCGACAGGGTGCCCAGGGCATTCATGCGCATGAAGTAGTCGTCGCCATCCTCGGGCAGGGGGTGGACATGCTCCCAGTGGCGCTCCAGCAGGGCGCAGCACAGCTGCAGGCCCTGCAGCGTGCCGGGCAGGCCGTGCAGGATGGTCCAGGCACGGCACAGCAGCACGGCCACGCGCAGGTCCTTGGTGCGCTGCATCAGTGCCGAGGCCTGGCGCTCCACGTCGCGCCAGTCCGGTGGCTCGGCGGGGATGACGGTGTCGCCGAACTGCTGTTCTACCTTGCCCTGTGCAGCGCTTTCCATGGCCTGGAAATCGTTGTCATAGGTGAGGTCCGGGCCGCAGGGCGGCTCGGCGGCGGTCTCGGTCAGCAGGTCCTGGATAGTGGCCATGGGTGGGTCGGTGTTGCTTGGGTACGGTGTGGAGTGGGCGGCGCGCTCTGGACGAACTCAGGCGCCCTTGAACAGCCGGGTGAACAGGCGGCGGTGCAGCACGTCGTGCTGGACCACTTCGTCATGGGCGTGGCGCGGCGTGGCCGAGATCCACCAGACGGAGGTGGTGGAACCCGGGCGCATGCAGGCGCGCCAGTCCATGCGCGGCAGGCGCGCGGCGTTGCCTTGCGAGGCGCCCATGTCCAGGTCCGCCAGCAGGCTGTGGATGGAGGCGCTGTCCGGCGCGCGGCCGTCCTGCTGGAACGGCCATTGCAGGGTGGCCAGCCGCTCGTCGAGCTGCTGGGCCGACAGGGGCAGGCGCCGGGCGTCGATGAGCGCATCACGGGCGCCGCTCAGAAAGCGCTCGATGTCCTGGTCCGACGCCGGCATGCCGGAGCTGCCGTCCACCGTGGCCATGATGGCCAGTGGAAAGAGCCGGCCGATGCGGTCGGAGCTGGGCCCGATCACGCCCACCATGGGCTGGCCCAGGATGGAGGCGGGGCACAGGAAGAACCACAGCGGCGAGTGCACGAAGCGCGTGGACCATTCGTCGGCCGCATCGCTGCGCAACTGGTCCATGCCGTTGCGCAGCCATTCGTCCCAGCGCATGGTCAGTGCGTGGGGCATGCGCCGGCCGACGAAATCGCCCTGGCTTGGCAGCTTGCCCCACCAGGCGGCGCAGGGTCGCTGGAGGGTCATGGCGTTCACAGCCGGTCCGGACATTCGAATTCCTCCATGGCCTTGAGCCGGAATGGGTTGAGAACGCTGCTGGTGGTGACTTCCATGCGCAGCTTGCGTCCGTCGATGGTGAAGATGGCCGTGAAGCGTTCGGGCGAGTTGCCCGGCAGGATCTGGGCACGGTCGAACAGGCGGTGCAGCGCCCAGGGGCCTTCGGTCACGATGCCGGTGTTCTGGGCGCCGGCGGCCGTGATCTGCAGGCGTGCCTGGCCGGTTCCGCGCGTGCCGGGCCAGGAGACGGCCTTGGGGATTTGCGGGCCATGCTGGTAGCGCACGATTTCGCCGTCCACGTCCAGCACCATCTGGGAGATGGAGGCATCCATGTCCAGCGGCTTGATCTCCAGCCGGATGCCGGGCGTGTTGCCGCCTGCGCGGAAGAACACGTCGCGGATGGAGGCTGCGCGCTGGAAGGCGGCCAGCGAGGCAGAGCCCCCCACCGGCGTGCCGTCCACACCCTGCTTGAAGGTCCAGGGCACGGTGGAGATGTCCACCATGGTCTGCAGCTGGGTGCGGAAGAACTCGTCCATGGTGCCGCCGGTGGCGAACAGGCGTGCGAAGTCGTCCGTGGTCACGTCGCGCGTGGCGCTGCGCGTGAAGGGGTAGCGGCCCAGGATGGCGCGGCGGCAGAAGTCGCCGATGGTGGCGTTGAGGTTGCCGCCCAGCGTGCTGCGCACGCTGCTTCCCACGAAGGACGAGGTGGACGTGGCCAGGGCCTCGTACATGCTGTTGAGCGGAGGCGGCACGCGCTTGGCTTCCGAGCGCACCTTCTCCAGCGTGCCGCTCAGCGAGGGAGGCACGCCGCCGCCCTGGATCACCTGCTGGCGCGCCGAGGCGATGACGGCCGCCGCCTCGTTGAGCACCTGCAGGCTGGCGGTGATGGGCGCCGGGCCCGAGCCGTTGCCGGTGGCAAGGCGGCGGTATTCGCGGAAGCGGAAGTCCACGATATCGGCCTCCAGCGTGCCCGTGGCCAGCATGCCGCCCACGTTCAGCGGCTTGCCGGTCAGGCGGCTGAGCTGGTGCTGTTCCTCGCGGATGCGCTGCAGCTTCTCGCCCAGCCAGCTACTGGTGCTGCCCGAGCTGCCGCCTTCCTGCTGGTCCGGGCGGCGGGCCAGCGTGGTCTCGCGGGCCACGGCGCGGATGAACTGCTCCAGGCTGGAGTTGGCGGACGAGTACAGGCGGGCCTGTTCGCCGGCCTGCTCCAGCGAGGCCGTGCGTATGGGGCGGATGTCGGCCAGGAAGGTTTCCCAAAGGCGCGCGTACTCCATCAGGTACAGGCGCTTGACCTCGTTGGCCAGCTGGCCCGTGAGCACTTCCTGGGCCACGCTGCGCCGGCCTTCGGCCTGGCCCAGCACCCAGGTTTCCTCCTTGGCCAGCAAGGTGGTGACCTTGGGCAGCTCGTGCAGGAAGAGGCCGTGGTAGCCGTCATAGGTGAACAGGCCGCTGATGCCCTGGGTGAGCGGCTTGCCGCTGGCACGCGCAAAGACCTGGGGCGCCTCGGGACCGCTGGCACGCACCACGCTGAAGTCGGGCGGCAGCTTGTCGCCGGTGTTCAGCAGCTGCTTGAGGCGGCTGTAGGCGCGCTGGGCGGGCGACATCTGGGCCAGGCGCTGGCGCACCTCGGCGACCAGGCTGGCATCGATGGGCTGGGCGGAGACCACCACGCGGCCGTCGATGAGGCGGTCCAGGTGCTCGGACAGCTGGTCCACCAGGCCGGCCTGCACCAGATGCTGGGGCAGGGTGTTTTCCCAATCGCTGCGCAGCCAGGCCTTGACGAAGGTGGCGTCGAAGTGGTCGGGCTCGTAGAGCATGAGGTAGGCCTTGAGCGTTTCGTAGCTGGCCTCGGGGCTGCCGGTGCTGACCTGGCGCAGCGAGCGCGCGACATGGCTGCTCAGGCGCGGCAGCCAGGCGTCTTCCAGCAGGCGCAGGTAGGTGGCGTGGGCGGCCGTCTGCACCTTGGGCACCTGCAGCAGGCCCCAGCGCCAGCCCAGCGGGGCCGATTCCTCGAAGCGGCTGCTCTGCGCCACGCGCGCTGCGTGGTTGAGCATGGGCACCAGGGCGACCACGTTGTCGGGGTCGGTGGCCTTGGACTCCTCCACGGCCTGGCGCAGCGTGCCGGCGTTGTCGGCCACTTCGTTCAGGTAGCGCTGGTTGTTCTCGTAGCTCAGCGTCCAGGCCAGGGCCGCGCCGCCCAGGGCCAGCAGCAGGGCGCACAGGCCGGCGGCCTGCATCAGGCGCAGCTGGCGCTCTTTCTTGGCGTTGCGCCCGGTCAGGCCGGACTCGTTGAACATCACGTCCTTGAACAGCGACTCCAGGAAGTAGCTGCGGCCCTGCTGCGGCACGGCATCGGCCGGCAGGCGGCCGCGCAGCGCAAAGCGGCGCGACAGGGCCGACATCACGCGGTCGAAGGGCATGCCCTCCTGCGTTCCGCTGGTGAAGTAGACGCCGCGCAGCAGCGGCTTTTCCTTGAAGCGCGAGGCGGAGAACGCCGCATCCAGCGTGTCGCGTACCACGTCCTTGAGGCCGGAGAATTGCTGGGGCAGTGCGTAGAGCAGGCTGCGGCGCGCAAGGTCGGGCTCGGTCATCAGCCGCTGGGGCAGCAGGCGGTTGATCTGGGCGACCAGGGCGTCGAACTCCTCCATGTACAGGGCGCTGGCGGCCTGCGGGTCGCTGGCGGGCGAGCGCTGGGTCTTTTCGTCATAGGGATAGGTGAAGCCCCAGACCTGGGCGCGTTCCTCGCGGCTCATGGCCCCGAAGAACTCGTTGAAGCCCGCCAGCAGGTCGCTCTTGGTGACCAGCACGTAGACGGGGAAGCGGATGGTCAGTTCCTCGCACAGTTCGCTCAGGCGCAGGCCGATCAGCTGGGCCAGCTGGGCGCGCTCGGCATCGCTGGCACTGAGCAGTTCCTGCACGCTGAGCGTGACGATCACGCCGTTGACCGGCTGGCGTCCGCGAAAGCGCTTGAGCAGCTGCATGAAGCCCTTCCAGGCTGCCTTGTCCTGCTCCGCATCGCTTTCCTGGGTGGTGTAGCGGCCGGCCGTGTCCAGCAGCACGGCCTGGTCGGTGAACCACCAGTCGCAGTTGCGCGTGCCGCCTATGCCGGGGATGGCACGCTTGCCGAACTGGGCCGCCAGCGGGAAGTCCAGCCCCGAGTTGATCAGGGCCGTGGTCTTGCCCGAACCCGGCGAGCCGATGATCAGGTACCAGGGCAGCTGGTAGATGTAGCGCTTGTTCCAGCGGCCGAACAGGCCGCCTTCGGTCTGGCCGAAGCGGGTCTTGCTCAGCGTGTCCAGGGCTTCCTTGAAGCGCGACTCCAGCTCGGCCACTTCCTCGGAGCCTGCTGCGGGCGTGCCGTCCGCCTCGCGCGGCGAGGTCAGGCGGGCCAGGCCGGTCATGAGGTGCTCGTTCATGCGCTGTGCGCGCCACCAGCGCAGCAGCAGGCGCAGGAACCAGAGGATGAACAGGCCGGCAATGATCCACCAGCGCACGGTGGGGCTGCCCAGCGGCTGGTAGGGCTGGATGAAGACGAGCGGGCCGACGAACCAGATGAGCAGGCTCAGGGCCACCAGGCCCAGAAGCTCCAGCATGTAGCGGTTGAACAGCCATGAGGCGATGCGACGGATCATGGGATCAGTTCCTGGTCTCGGGTGCGGCAGGCAGGGCCTGCAGTTGCTGGTCACGTTGCTGGGGCGCGACCAGCAGGACGATTTCCACCCGTCGGTTCAGCGCCCGGCCTTCTGCGGTGTTGTTGGGGGCGACGGGGTCGCTGTCGGCACGGCCTTCGGCATGCAGGCGCTGGCGGTCGCGCAGCGAGCCGCCCAGCATCTGGGACACGGCCTGGGCGCGCTCCTGCGACAGGTTCCAGTTGGAGGGGAAGCGTGCCGTGCGTATGGGCAGGTTGTCGGTGTAGCCATTGACGACGACCTTGCCCGGCACTTCGTCCAGCGCCGCTGCCACGCGGTGGATGACCTGCACGTAGCGGGGCTTGACGACGGTGGCGGCCGGGTCGAACAGGCCGTCGCCGCGCAGGATGACGGTGCTGCGGTCGGCCTCGTCGCGCACGCTGACCAGGCCTTCGCGGATCTCGGGCTCCAGGAACTGGCGCAGCCGCGGCTTGAGCGTGGCGACGGTGGCGGCCGCCGAGGTGCGCGGGAAGCGGATCTCGTTGATGGCGGCGAACAGGTCGTCCGAACTGTTGGACAGCCGGTAGCTGAACCACAGGTAGATGAAGAACGCCAGCAGCAAGGTGATGGCCGCGGCCACCCACAGCGGCACCATGGCCCAGGGCGGGGAGGCCAGGCGCTGCACGCCACGCCAGTGCACGGACAGCAGGCTGCTGCGGTCGCCACGCGTGGATTCGATGAGCTGCAGCAGGCGCGCCTTCAGCGTTTCCAGCTGGGCGCGGCCGTTGTCGATCACGCGGTAGCGGCCTTCAAAGCCCAGCATCACGCAGTAGTACAGCAGCTCGATGAGGTCGATGTGCTGGTGCGGCGTCTGCACCAGGCGGGCCAGCAGCTGGAAGAATTTCTCGCCGCCCCAGGTTTCGTTGTGCAGTGCGACCAGCAGGCTGTGCTTGGGCCAGACGCCGGCACTGCCCCAGGGCGTCTGGGCGGCGGTCTCGTCCAGCACCGTGCAGATGCAGTAGCGTGCACCGATGATGGTTTCCATGGGCACGCCGCTGGCGCCTGCGCGCTGCTCGAACTCGCGGATGTGCTCGAGCAGCAGTTGCTGCAGCGCGCGCGGGTCCTCGTTGGTGACCATGGCGCGGATCTGGGGGATGAGGTTCAGCAGCCGGTTGGCGGCGGCCACCAGCGGGTTGCCGCCGCTGACCACGTCGGGCAGGTTGGAGCGCAGCGGCTCCTGGCCGGCAGGCGCGGGGGCGGCGCTGGCCGCGCCTTCGGCACGGCCCGTGTCGGCGTCGCCGCCCCAGGGCATTTGGTGGCTGATGTTGGAACTGTTCATGTCGGAAGATGCGTCGCGCCGTCAGCGGCGGATGGCCCAGAACTCCAGTTGCAGGTCGGGGAATTCACCGGAGACGTGCATGGCAAGGCCGCCGGAGCTTTGCAGCTGGTTCCACAGATCGTGCGTGGTGTCCACCTCGAAATAGTTGTAGCCCGCGTGGTAGGGAATCTCGCGCGGGGCAATGGGCAGGGGCCGCAGCGTGACGCCGGGCAGGTGCAGGTTCACCAGGTCGCGTATGCGCTCCACGGGGCCCAGCTTGGTCTGGGTGGGAAAGTGGGTGCGCAGGAATTCCGGCGTGGTCTGGGCATGGGCGGCCAGCACGAAGTCGCAGGTGGTCAGCAGTTCGGTGGACGGGATCAGCGCCACGCGCACGCCGTACTGGCGGTCGTGCAGCGGGATCTGGATGGCGTTTTGCTCCAGCACCGAGGACAGGCTGCGCCGCAGCTCCAGCATCAGCGGCGGGAAGCTGCGCCGCAGGTCGTCGTGGTCGTAGGCGGGCAGCACCTCGGGGCGGCGGCGCTCGTGGTCGAAGGTGGTCAGCTCGGCGGCCAGGCGCAACAGTTCCTCGAACAGGCGCTCGGGGTGGATGCTGGCGGTGCGCACCCAGTGCTGGGCCGCGCCCGTCCAGTGGTTGATGAGCTGCAGCAGCAGGAAGTCGCCGACCTCGCCGATGCCGCCGCGCTCGGGCTGGATCATGCGCTGGGCCAGCACTTCGCCGCGCTGGCGCAGCAGGCCGTGGATTTCCTTGCAGAAGGTGTTGAGCACCGAGCTGGGCCCGTTGTTGACCACGGTGGGGATGAAGCCGGGCTCCAGCAGCACGCCGCCGCTGGCCTGGCGCTCCACCACATGGGCCACGGGCAGGCTGACCCAGCCTTCGGTCAGCTCGTGGGCGGGGCGCAGGCTCAGGCGCAGCCGGCCCAGCTGCACCTCGGCGGGCTGGGCACCCACGTCGTTGCTGTCCGCCACTTCGGTCACATCGCTGAGATAGCGCGCGGGGCTTTGCGTGCCTTCGCCAAAGGTGACCTCGCTGCCCGAGAAGCGGCGCAGCGGCAGCGCCAGGTGGACCACCATGTCCTTGAAGTCCTTGCCGATGTCCAGCGGCGTGGGGGCCTCGTCGTCGCCCGGCAGCTGGAACGGCGTGCCGTCGGGCAGCACGCCGTGGGCCGAACGGATTCCCAGCTTGCCCATGCGCAGCAGATCGGTGTCCAGCTCCAGTTCCGAGAAGCCCCAGAAAAAGGGCTGCCCCGGCAGGCTGCGTGACTGCAGTTGCCGGAACAGGAAGCGCTCCTGCTGCTGGAAGTGCTGGGGCCGAAGGAACATGCCCTCGGCCCAGATGACTTTGCGTTGCCAGACCATGGTGGATAGATGTGCGTTTATTGGGATGCGGGTTGAATGCGGACGGTGACCTCTTCGCGGGTCAGGTGCACCTGGTAGCGCACGGGCTGCAGCTTTTCGGTGGAGCCCATGCCCCACCAGCGTCGGCGCAGCTCGACGGAGTTGGGCGCCGCGGCCGAGGCGCGCCAGGTGCTGCGCTCCAGATCGCGGTAGGCGGCGAACAGGCCGAAGGCGCGCACATCGGGGTTGCCCTTGCGCTCTATGACCTGGCGCTGGCCGGGCGCGACCAGGAATTCCTCGCGCCGCACGAAGTCGCTGCCCAGCTGGCCATCGTCCTTGTCCTGCAGGTCGAAGAAGCCGGCGCGGTCGAAGGCGGCGGAGGCGCGCAGCTCGTAGATGCGCAGCAGCACGGGCTTGGGAATGCCTTCACGGTCGGGATTGATATCCATGTCCGCCACCACTTCGAATATGGCGGTGGGCACGGCCGTTGGCGCCACTTCGGGCGCGCGGCTCAGGGGGTTGAGGGAGCCGCAGCCTGCCAGGCCGGTCACCACGGCCGTGCCCAGGCCCAAGGCGCCCAGCGTTTGCAGCGCCTGCCGGCGCCCCTGCGATCCCTGCGGTTCCTGTGATCTCCACATGGCTTCTCCTGTCTCGATGTCAGTCATTGGTTTCACGCGGGCAGATCCACACCGTCAGCGCGCTGAGGTTGTCCTGGTGCGGGTTGCCGCTGGATACGACGCGGCCGACCATGCGCTGTATCCATTCGTCGGGGCGTTGGCTGGCGGCCAGCAACTGCTCCATTTCCGACTCGTGCATGCCTTCCCACAGACCGTCCGAGCACAGCAGGAAGACATCGCCGGGCTCCAGGGCCACGGCGTCGGCGCGGATGCTGGGCGGCACCTGGCCCTCGGCGCCAATGGCGCCGGCCAGTACGTTGCGGTTGGGCAGGCGGCGCGGGTCGTCCTCTTCGTACAGGCCGGCGTGCAGCAGCTGCTGGACCAGGCTGTGGTCTTCGGTGCGCAGGTGCATGCGGCCCGCGCGGAACCAGTACAGGCGCGAGTCACCCCAGTGCGCCCACAGCGCGCGGCCCCGCTCGGTATCGATGCACAGCACCACCACGGTGGCGCTCATGTGCATGCGCGAGACCGAGGTGGACTGCTGGCCGCTGACGCGGTGCTCCGCCTGGGAAATCAGGGAGGCCAGGCTGGCGGGGGCGAACAGCGGGTTCTGCCGGAAGCCATCCACCACGGCCTGCACGGTGAGCTGGGCGGCGAGTTCGCCATGCCCATGCCCGCCTGCGCCGTCGGCCAGCGTGCAGCACAGGCCGTGGGCGCCCAGGTCCATCAGGCCCATGGCGTCTTCGTTGCTGGAGCGCCTGCCGCTGTGGGATGCGCTGGCCACCTGGATGCTGTAGCGGTGGCCGGCTCCGTCGAGGTAGGCAATCACGGCTGGCCTTTCACGGACTGCTCGGCGTTTTCGTAGGCCTCGACGAAGGTGCGGCCCGAGAAGGCCATCAGGTCGTCCTCGGCATGGCGGCGCAGCACGTCGAAGTTGTGCTTGTAGTCATCCCACAGCGCGGCCTTGCGGCCATTCGTCAGCAGCTTGTCCAGCAGGCCGGGGTTGGTTTCGGTGCGGCGCTCCAGCTCGGTGGGGTCGAACCGGGTCAAGGCCTCGGCATAGGCGGCGCGTATGCCGGCCATCAGGGCCAGCTGGTGCACATGCAGGTCCTGGAAGGCGTCCTGCATGGCGGGCAGCGGCTTCATGAAGCCCGGGAAGGTCTGGTGGACCATCTGCATGAGCACGCCCTCGGAATTGGGCAGGAACTTGAGCGGGTTGTTGGCACCCGTGGCAATGATGGTCACGCCGGCGCGGAACTCGCGCTTGATCTCGGAGCGCGCGGCCAGCAGGTCGATGGTGCCCTGCACGGCAATGCGCAGGGCTTCGCCGAAAGTGCGCATGAATTCCGGTGTGACCTCGAAATGGGTCTTGGCCGGGTTCAGGCCTGCGCCCTCCATGAAGGCTGCGGCCAGTGCCTGCAGATCGGCGTTGGCGGCCGGCTGGGACTGCACGGGAATATCGACAGGCGCGGCAGTGGAGGGCAGGGCGCCGATGGGAATGGCGGCGTCGCCCTGGCCGAGGATGCTGGAGGCCGCGGGGATATCGACGTCGGCGCCTGTGCCAAGGGGGGGCGAGGCAGCGGCAACGGCAGCCCTGGCGACGGCCGCGACGGGTGCGACAGGCGCGACGTGGGCAAGACCGGACTTGAAGAGGTCCAGATCCAGTCCATTGGTGGGCAGCAGTCCGCCCAGCGCGGCCGGCTCGGCGGGGATCTGGGGCACGGGCGCCGGGGCAGGCGCGGCAACCGGAATGTCCTGTACCTGCGTCTGTACCTGAGCCTCTACCTGCGCCTCTACCTGTACAGGAAGCTGCTCCTGCCCTGCAGGAATCACGGTATCGATCACAGGCGGGAGCACCGGCTCTGCGGGCTGCGCATGCGACTGCATGCGCGGCAGATTGAAGGCCTGGCCCAGTTCGGAGCCCCGGCCCGAGGCCTGCTGCAGCGGCTGCGCATCGGCGGGCAGGCCGCCCTGGTCGAACAGCGCAAGCGGGTCGAGCTTTTGGGATTGCTCGAAGCACGAAGGCAGGCCGGTATGGGAGGCATCATGCAAGGCCTCGGTGCTCAGGCCCTTGAGCGGCAGGGTGTGGACCATGCCGTCATGGCGCTGCTGTATCAGCTCGCCCGTGCCTTGCGATGGCAGGCCGGCCCAGCCTTCCTCCTGCTGCCGAGCCTGCTCGGGCGGCGGGGCAAACGGGTCGAAATCATTGGGGATCAGCAGGGGGCGATGCTGCGCCTTGGCGGGCTGCGGCATGGCCAGTGCAGCCTGCTCGGGCGGGATGGCGCTCTCGATCGAAGGCACGGCAGGGGTCTGGATGGCATCCAGGCTCAGTGCCGCCAGGCCTTCCCAGGGATCAGCGATGCCGGTGGCGGCGGCAGGCAATACGTCTGCCAGCGGCGCTGCTTCCGGCAGCGGGGGCTGGGCGGCGACGGGAGGCGGGACGATCTGGGGCTGCGGGGCGGCCATGGCG
>NZ_LZZV01000101.1:0-1588 GCF_014170385.1 Delftia sp. UME58 | reverse complement strand
ATATAACGGTGTCAGGGACGCCCGTCCAATGCATCTGCCCGGGTTTTCGATGAGATTGAACGATGATTTGATCTACTTCATGCACACTATCGAAAACTAGGTACAATGTCGCCTCCTTGCGCTGCGCCCGTAGTTCAATGGATAGAATGAGAGTTTCCGAAGCTCTTGATACAGGTTCGATTCCTGTCGGGCGCACCATAGATTCAAGGACTTACGTTTTTTTGGGCCCATTTTGGGCCCAAACAGCGCAAATTAACGCGGGTTCTTTGGAGTCCGTCAGGGCTCCAGTGGTGGCAAATGATCGGCGTAAAGAGCCGCCATTTTCGCCTTTTCCCGCTGGTTGGATTCGCCGTCGATCCACTTCGAATAGACGCGGAAAAACATCTGCGCGTTCTTATGACCCATCTGGCGCGAGAGATATCCAGGATTCATGCCGGCGTGCAGTCCGAGCGTGGCATACGTATGCCGCGTCTGGCGCGCATCCCGATCCCGGATTCCTAACGCGGCAAGCGTAGGGCGCCACACCTTCTGAACCGCATCCGCCGTATCGACGAATGGCTTTCCTGTTTCAGGATTCAAAAAGACATGGCCTCCAGGTTCAAACGTGAGTTGCCTCTGGCGTCTGATAGCTTCCAGCGCCGGCCCCTGTAGGTCCACGTCGCGCGACTTGTACGTCTTGGTGGCTTTGTTGTGGCGCCTCACGAGTGCCCGGTCGATCCGGATCTGCTCCCTGGAAAGATCCACGCGAGGCCACTGAAGAGCGATCTGCTCTGACGGCCTCACACCGGTAAAAAACGCGACTTCGAAATAGTTGCGCCAGGTCGCATTGAAGTGTTCGTCGATGTGTTGCACGACTTGGAGCACTTCTGACATGAGCAGTGGATCTGGTTCTGGATCTTGGCCTTTACGGCTTTCGATCTCCAGCGTGATGTTCTCCGGAGCTTTCCTCATCTTGAATGCCAACGCCCAAACTTGCCGAGCCGGCGTCATGACGTTGTTGAACGTCTTGGCCGCCATGCGCGGAAAGTCGGCCAAGTCCATTGCGAGCTCTTCATAGGTGATCTCCGCGATTGGGCGATTTCCATACAAAGGGCGCCATCGCGAGTTCAAGAGGTTCTCGTATTCGCTGAGCGTCGTTGGCGCTTTGTGGCTGATAAGCTTCAGCCACATGTTTGCTACCTCGTTGAACGTGACTTCTCTGGCCGCCTCTTTGATCGGAATGCTGGGGGACTCGGGGAAGTAGCGAGCGAAGTCGTCCCAAGTGAAGACGCCGAGGTCGATCGCTTGCAGAATCTCGCTGCGCATGCGTGCCGCAGCGCGCATGTTGGCGGCGGTGGGGCGCAGTGCTACGCGCTCGCGGAAGCGGCGGTCATTCCATCGGAAGTCGATTCGGATCGACGTCGTCCGCGCGATGATCCCTTCGAGGTGCTCTTTGATACCCATTCGTCGTACGCTTCAAGATTGATGTGTTGTCGGTTGTCGTCGGACCATTTCCAATGCTTGCCTTCGATCAAGTGGCCGTCTCGGATCAGATGCCGGAAGGAGTGGATCGATCTGCCGGTGCATTCGGCAGCTTTTTCCATGACGA
>NZ_LZZV01000100.1:0-91652 GCF_014170385.1 Delftia sp. UME58 | reverse complement strand
CCCAGGGCACGCTGGGCCCCACGGACCAGCGCTCAGTGCAGGAAGCCACCCCCGCCACACCCGCTCTGCCCGGCGGCGAAGACGCCCCCGCAGGCACCGGCGTGGTGATCACGCCGATCCAGCCCTGACCCTGCTGGCTGTTGGCTGTTGGCTGTTGGCTGTTGGCTGTTGGCTGTCCCCAGCCTCCCCCCCTTCTGCCCACGCCTGCGTTGGGCGGGATGCGGGGTGGCAAGCCTGCCGAAGGACAGGCTTGCTTCGTTGTCTAGCTCGCCGTGATGTTTGAGTGAAGCGCGCAGCGCGCAACGAGTTTCACGGCGCACCCCGCATCCCGCCCAACGCAGGTCGCCCGCAGCGAAGGGTCGTGGGCAGCGGGGCGCACTTCTTTGCCTCCTTTCTTGCTGCGCGGCAAGAAAGGAGGTCGGCTGCCGGGCCGAAACCCGGCTCCTGCCCGCCGCAAAGGCAAGCAGCAAAAATCAGTCCAGAAGATCAGCCCAGATCAGGCAAGAAAACAAGTCACCGCGAAGTCCGCGTATGACTCACATTGGCATCCACAGTCCCGAACACCGTCACCCCACTGGCACTGGACGCCTGGCTCCCCGCCACATCCCCAGGCACCCCGCCCGCACAGCCAGCCAGCCCCACACTCAAGGCCACCAGCGCCATCGCGGCCAGCTCACGCATGCCGTACTTCATCGCAATCTCCTTGAACTCCGGCGCAACCGACCGGCACAGCCCATGTTAGCCGCGCCAACCCGCCGCCCCGTGAGCGAAGGTAATCACCCTTCGAGGTAAAGCGCAGCCAGCCGCTCGCGTGCCGCGCCGTCGATGCCCAGCGCATCCCGCAGATACCCTTCCATCCCCCCGAAGTCGGCCCGCACCATATCGGTGGCGGCCGCCAGGTAGGAGGCCTGCACGCGCCACAGCACATCCATCACCTCGGCCGGCATGGGGGCGAAGGTGGTGGCGGGACGCTGGTAGAGCTGGTTGGTCAGCAGGTAGTCCTGCATCACGGTGTCCTCGTCCACGCCCAGCGCGGTGAGCAGCAGGGCGGCGGCCCAGCCCGTGCGGTCCTTGCCGGCCGTGCAGTGGAAGACCAGCGGGTCCTGGCTGTCCAGCAGAAGTTGGAACAGCTGTGCAAAGCGTGGCGCGTAGTCGTGCACGAAGCTGCGGTAGGTATCCTGCATCAGCTCCTCGGCATGGGCGGCCGTGAGGTCGTTGCCCGCTGCAATCAGGGCACTGGCGCGCTGCACCACGGTGGGCTCGACGATGAGCGCATGGCGGGCAATGCCCGGCCATTCGTAGGCCAGGTGGGCGCTCTCCATCTTGCCCCGGAAGTCCGCGCTGCGCGCGAGCTTCAGGCCCTGCAGCACATCCAGGTCAGCCGCGCTGAGGCCGGCCAGGTGGTCGGCACGGAACAGCGTGCGCCAGCGCACGCGCCGGCCATCCAGGCCCGCGTAGCCACCGAGGTCTCGGAAGTTGGAGGCGCCGTCCAGGCGGATGGAGCGCGACGGCGCCGGGGAGGAAGCAGCGGCGGCAGCCGCTGCCGGGGTGAGCATTTCGGTATCCATGCCCGCTAGATTAGCCCAAGCATGTGTTGCCCCCGTGTCAGGCCGGCGACCCGCTCCGGCAAGGTGCAGAAGCGGGTCGCAGGATCAGGTCAGGCAGGCGCCTTACGCCAGATGCTTGCCCACGATGCCGGCCAGCTCGAACATGTTCACGCTGTCCTTGCCGAAGACGGGCCGCAGCTTGTCGTCGGCGCGGATGACGCGCTTGTCCTTGGGGTCCTGCAGGTTCTGGGCCTTGACGTATTCCCACAGCTTCTTGACCACCTCGGTACGCGCCACCGTGCCTTCGCCGATGACGGCGGCCAGGGCCGCGCTGGGCTGCAGCGTGCCGGCAGCCGGTTTGCGCGCGGTCTTGGTGGCCGTCTTTGCCGTGGTCTTGGCCGCGGCTTTCTTGGCAGGCGCCTTCTTGGCCGGCGCGCTCTTGGCGGCCGCCGTCTTGCGCGGCGGGTACTTGCTGTCGCGCTGCTCGAACTCGAAGTTGACCTTGCCGGCCGCGCCGTCCCAGACCAGGAAGGCCTTGAAGCTGCGGCGCGTGCGGTTGGAGACGAACTTGTCCAGCAGGTCGGTCTTGCCGGTCTGCAGCAGCTTTTGCATCTGCTCTCGCTCTATGGGCTGCTGCAGGATGATCTGGCCGCTCTTGAAATCGCAGCTGGGCGTGGCCTGGGCCAGCGTGGGCACGGCCTTGGCGCAGACGTAGTTGCTGCCGTGTTCGAAGACCGGCGCACCGCACTTGGGACAGGGGCCCAGCGATTGCTGGCTGGCAAAGTCCACCAGCTCGCCCGTGTCTTCGGAGGCGGCGTCGTCGCCAAAGTCGAACTCGAGCTTGTAGTTGCCGCCCTCCTCATCGTGCACGATGGTGACCTCGGCCACGAAGGGCCAGCCGGCCTTGGAGCGAAAGCCGTCCAGCGGGCCCAGGCGGCGGTCGCGCAGCAGTTGCTCGGCCTCGGCCGTCTCGAAGGTGCGGCCCGCAGGCGACTTGGTGAACGAGAAGCCGCAGCCCGCGCCCTGTCCGTCGCTGCCCGTGCAGCCGTAGCGGCGGTAGTTCTCCTTGACCACGCCACCGCAGTTGGGGCAGGGCGTGGACAGGGTGGCGTAGTCGCCAGGCACGGTGTCGCGGTCGTATTCCTTGGCCTTCTTGACCAGCTTTTCCGTCATGGACTGGATCTGCTGCATGAAGGCCTCGCGCGAGAGCTGGCCCTTTTCCATCTGCGCCAGCTTGTACTCCCATTCGCCGGTGAGGTCGGCGCGCGAGAGTTCTTCCACGCCCAGGCCGCGCAGCAGGGTCATGAGCTGGAAGGCCTTGGCCGTGGGAATCAGCTCGCGGCCTTCGCGCAGCATGTACTTTTCGGTCAGCAGGCCTTCGATGATGGCCGCGCGCGTGGCAGGCGTGCCCAGGCCCTTTTCCTGCATGGCCTCGCGCAGTTCGTCGTCCTCGACCTGCTTGCCCGCGCTTTCCATGGCACCCAGCAGCGTGGCTTCGGAGTAGCGCGCGGGCGGCTTGGTCTTGAGGCCCTTGGGATCGACCTGGCCGGCGCGCGGCTGCTCGCCGGGCTGCACCGCGACCAGGGGCTGGCCCTTGTCGCCGTCCTTGCCGCCTTCGACCTCGTTGGCGGCTTCCTTGCCGTAGATGGCCAGCCAGCCGGGCTTGACCAGGATCTTGCCCTCGGTCTTGAAGCTGTGCTGCTCGACCTTGCTGATGCGCGTGGTCACCTGGTGCTCGGCGCTGGGGAAGAACACGGCCATGAAGCGGCGCACGACGAGGTCATAGAGCTTTTGCTCGGCCTCGGACAGGCCGCTGGGCGCCTGTGTGGTCGGGATGATGGCAAAGTGATCCGACACCTTGCTGTTGTCGAAGATGCGCTTGGTCGGGCGCACGTAGTTCTCGTCCAGCGCCTGCTGGGCAAAGGGCGCCAGGTGGCGCATGCCGCTGCCGGCCAGCATGGCGAAGGTCTGGTGCGCCACGGGCACGTAGTCCTCGGGCAGGGCGCGCGAGTCGGTACGCGGGTAGGTCAGGGCCTTGTGGCGCTCGTACAGGCTTTGCGCCAGCGACAGCGTGGTCTTGGCCGAGAAGCCGAACTTGCCGTTGGCCTCGCGCTGCAGGCTGGTCAGGTCGAACAGCAGCGGGCTGGCCTGGGACGTGGGCTTGGACTCCTCGGTGACCTGGGCCGGCTTGCCGCGCACGGCGTCGGCGATGGCCTGGGCGTCGCGCTGGTTCCAGATGCGGTCGGCGCGCGCTTCGGCATCGTCGCTCTTCTTCCATTGCGTGTCGAACCACTTGCCCAGGTACTGGCCGGCCTGTGCGTCGAAGGCGGCATGCACTTCCCAATAGTCGCGGCTGACGAACTTGCGGATCTTTTCCTCGCGCTCCACCACCAGGGACAGCGTGGGCGTCTGCACGCGGCCCACGGTGGTCAGGAAGAAGCCGCCGTCGCGCGAGTTGAAGGCCGTCATGGCGCGCGTGCCGTTGATGCCCACCAGCCAGTCGGCCTCGGAACGGCTGCGCGCGGCGCTGGCCAGACCCAGCATCTGCGCGTCGCTGCGCAGGTTCTGGAAGCCGTCGCGGATGGCCTGCGGCGTCATGGACTGCAGCCACAGGCGCTTGACCGGCTTGCCCAGGCCCTTGCCGTCTGGCTTGGCGCCTGCGGCGTACTGCTCGATCAGGCGGAAGATCAGCTCGCCCTCGCGGCCCGCGTCGCAGGCGTTGATGAGTTCGGTGACATCCTTGCGCTTGGCCAGCTTGACCACGGCGTTGAGCCGGCTCTTGGTCTTGTCCACGGGCTTGAGGTCGAAATACGGCGGAATCACCGGCAGGTTGGCAAAACTCCATTTGCCGCGCTTGACGTCGAATTCCTCGGGCGCCTGGATTTCCACCAGGTGGCCCACGGCGCTGGTCACGACGTAGTGCTCGCTCTCGAAGTATTCATCGTGTTTGTCGAATTTGCCCGCCACCGGAGTCAACGCGCGGACGATGTCCTGCGCGACCGAAGGCTTCTCAGCAATCACCAGGGTCTTTGTCATTGTGTGTACTCGTCATTCCCCGCAGGACCTGCATGTCGCAGCCTGCGCTTCTACAATCCATGGCTCACGCGTGCACACGCACGCGCATGTGTGCCTATTCAAGTTATCAGAGAAAACATGCCCCGCACAGCTTTGGCCCCATCGAGCGGCCGCCGCATCCAGACCCGCCGCTCGGGTGTCCATGGCAAGGGCGTCTTCGCCGCGCAGGATCTTGCCGAAGGCGAGGTCCTTGTCGAGTACGTAGGGGAAATCATCAGCTGGCAGGAAGCCCAGGACCGGCATCCGCACGACCCCAGCCAGCCCAACCATACCTTCTACTTCCACGTGGACGAAGACCGCGTGATCGACGCCAACTATGGCGGCAACTCCTCGCGCTGGATCAACCACAGTTGCGCTCCCAATTGCTACACCGATGAGCGAGATGGCCGCATTTTCATCGTCGCGCTGCGCAACATCGCCGCCGGCGAGGAACTGAGCTACGACTACGGCCTGATCATCGACGAGCCCTACACCAG
This sequence comes from Delftia sp. UME58, assembly GCF_014170385.1. Classification (NCBI taxonomy): domain Bacteria; kingdom Pseudomonadati; phylum Pseudomonadota; class Betaproteobacteria; order Burkholderiales; family Comamonadaceae; genus Delftia; species Delftia sp. UME58. The sequence goes on along the minus strand of NZ_LZZV01000100.1, from coordinate 86,554 downwards.
GAAGCTGAAGGCCGAGTATCCATGCTGGTGCGGCGCGGCCACCTGCCGCGGCACGCTGCTGGCGCCCAAGCGCGGCTGGCGCCCGCCCATGCCCGGCGATGCGCTGCCGGCCAGCACAAAGCCGAAGAAGAAATCCCGCAAATCCTCCACGAAGGCCGGCGCATGATGGCATCGTCCCCCATTCACTGGCCTGCGGAATCGCTGTGGCAGGCCATCGAGCCGCAACTGCCGGGCTTTTCCGTGGAGATCGTGCCCAGCATCGGCTCGACCAATACCGAGCTGATGGCGCGTGCCCGCGATGGCCGCAACGAGCCCGTGCTGCTGGTGACCGAAGTGCAGACCGCCGGCCGGGGCCGGCTGGGCCGCCAGTGGACCAGCGGCGTGGGCGATTCGCTGACCTTCTCGCTGGGCATGCCGCTGGCGCCCGCCGACTGGTCCGGCCTGTCGCTGGCCGTGGGCCTGAGCGTGGCGCAAAGCCTGCAGCCACAATTGCCCGCCCCGGGCTCGCAGCGCCCGCGCATCGGCCTCAAATGGCCCAACGACCTGTGGATCGACGGCGACCGCAAGCTCGGCGGCATCCTGATCGAGACGGCCAGCTTCGTCGGCAGCGCCGCGCATGAGCCGGGCACACCGCGCTACGTGGTCGTGGGCATCGGCCTGAACGTGCGCCCGCGCCCCGGCGACGGCATGCGCACGCCCCCGGCCAGCCTGCTGGAGCTGGACGAGCGCCTGGACGCGCCCACCTCCCTGGCCTGTGTGCTGCCGGGCCTGGTCTCCGACATACAGACCTTCGCCGCCCAGGGCTTTGCGCCGCTGGTGGAGCGCTTTGCCCAGCGCGACCTGCTGCGTGGCCGCGCCGTCAATCTCAGCGATGGCGAAAGCGGCACGGCCGAGGGCGTGGGCCCCGATGGCGCGCTGCTGGTGCGCACGGCGCGCGGCCTGCAGGCCATCACCAGCTCGGAAATCAGCGTGCGCCCGGCTGTTGTAGGCTAGGGCGGGTGACTCATCACTAGGGCCCAAGAAACGACATGCTGCGAATCGCCTTCCTGCTGCTGGTGCTGGCCAATGCCGGCTACTACCTCTGGAACCACGGCCAGCTCCAGGCCCTGGGCCTGGCGCCGCCGTCCCAGACCGAGCCCGAGCGCCTGGGCCAGCAGGTGCGCCCGGAGGCGCTGAGCATGCTGAGTGCGGACAACGCGCCGGCCCCCTCCTCGGCGGCCCCGGCTCCTGCATCCCCTGCCTCACCCGCGGCACCCTCCAGTGGCGAGGAACCCGCCGCGCTGGCCCGGCCCGAGAAAGCCGCGGGCCAGCCCACCAGCTGCCTGGTGGCCACGGGCATCGAGGACCGCCACGCCGAGGCGCTGCGCCGCGGCCTGGTGGCGCAGGTCGCCAGCGACCAGTGGGACCTGAGCAGCACGCACCAGCCGGGCCGCTGGATGGTCTACATGGGCAAATTCCCCGATGCCGAGTTCCTGGAGCGCAAGCGCGCGGAACTGCGTGCACGCAAGATCGACTTCGACCGCGCAGGCGGCGCGCTGGAGCCCGGCCTGTCGCTGGGCCGCTTCTCCTCCGAGGAAGCGGCCACGCGCGAGCTGACCAACGTTGCGCGCCAGGGCGTGCGCACGGCCCGCGTAGTGCAGGAGCGCCCCGACATCACCCTCTACACGCTGCGCCTGCCCCAGGCCACGCCCGCTCTGCGCAGCCAGGTCGAGTCCATGGGCGGCAAGGCCTTCGAGGGCAAGCCGTTCAGGCCTTGCTGACCAGGCCCGTATCGTCCGCTGCGCCTGCATAGGGCGAGATGCCGCCCAGGTCCTGCGTCAAGGCCTCGGCCTGCGCCCGCACCAGGGGCAGCAGGCGCTGCAGCACTTCCTCGGAGCAGCGATACAGCGGGATCGCCAGCGACATGGCCCCCATCAGCCGCGTACCGCGCGCGAAAACGGGGCAGGCAATGGCCGCGCTTTCCGGGTCCCGCTCGCCTTGCGTGATTGCATAGCCCAGCTTCCGGATGCGTTCGTAAGGCTCGCCCGGCAGAGCATCATCGAGCGCCAGGATCAGGCGACCTGCAGCGCCCCGGTCCAGCGCCAGCATCTCCCCTTCCAGCACGTGAGTGCGTACGCTGCGCTGCGGCTGCACATGGTGCAGGCAGATGCGCCGGTCGCCCTCACGCACGTACAGGCCCGCGCATTCTTCGGACTGCCGCGACAGCTGGCGCAGGCGCGGCAGGGCGTAGTCGGCCAGACGGAATGACTGGCGGTACATCTCGGCCAAGGGCAGCAGCCTGGGGCCGACCACATAGCGCCCATCCGGCAGGCGCTTGACGAATCCCGCGCCCATCAATGAATCGAGCAGCCGCAGGATGGTGCTCTCGTACAGGCCGGTCGCGGCCGCCAGCATGGACAAGGTCTGTCCTTCAGGAGCGTTCTCGAAGGCTTGGAGCACGGACAGCGCGCGGTTCACTGCGGCCACACCTTCGGCTTTCTCGGTCTTGTCTGGGGTGCTGCGGGTCATGGTCAAAGGGTTTCCATGGATGACATCAAAACAGGAGGAAATTCTAATCTTCAAAAAAATAGAAGTAATTTCTATTTTGAAGCACACCTTTGGAGCAGACCGCATGGACATCCATGGCAAGGCCTACATCGTTGGCGCATTCGAGCATCCGCTGCGCAAGGCACCGCAGTTGTCGGTCGCCCAGCTGCATGCCGATGTGGCACGCGGGGCGATTGCCGATGCAGGTCTCACGGCGGCCGATATCGACGGCTATTTCTGCTCCGCCGATGCACCGGGCATGGGGCCGACGTCGATGGTCGAGTACCTGAACCTGCAACCACGCCATGTGGATTCGACCGATATCGGCGGTGCCTCCTATATCGCCCTCGTCAGCCATGCAGCCCAGGCCATTGCGCTGGGCAAGTGCGATGTGGCGCTGATCACGTTGGCGGGCCGCCCGCGCAGCGAGGGCATTGCCACGGGCACGGTGCCGCGCGTGCGCAACCCGTCCCAGCCGGACTTTCAGTGGGAGTACCCGTATGGCATCGCAAACGCCAGCGGCTATGCGCTGTGCGCCCGGCGCCATATGTACGAGTACGGCACCACCAGCGAGCAGCTGGCATGGGTGAAGGTGGCGGCCTCGCACCATGCCCAGCACAACCCTCTCGCCATGCTGCGCAAGCCGGTGACGGTGGCCGAGGTGCTGGAATCGCCCATGGTGGCGGACCCGCTGCACCGCCTGGACTGCTGCGTGGTCAGCGATGGAGGCGGCGCGCTGGTGGTGGCACGGCCCGAGATCGCCCGGCGCCTGCACCGCCCGCGCATCAAGGTCCGTGGCGCGGGCGAGGCCGTCAAGCATGCGGCGGGCGGGCAGGTGGACCTGACCCATTCGGGCGCGCGCTGGTCGGGCGCCCAGGCCTTTGCCGAGGCCCGCGTCACGCCTGCCGACATCCAGTACGCGTCCATCTACGACAGCTTCACGATCACGGTCCTCATGCAGCTCGAGGACCTGGGCTTTTGCGCACCGGGCCGGGGCGGGGCCTTCGTCTCTGACGGCAACCTGATCGCGGGCGTGGGGCGCCTTCCCGTGAACACTGATGGTGGCGGCCTGTGCAACAACCATCCGGGCAACCGGGGCGGCATGACCAAGGTGATCGAGGCCGTGCGCCAGTTGCGCGGGGAGGCCCATCCCGCCGTGCAGGTCCCCGATTGCCGGCTGGCCCTGGCGCAAGGCACGGGCGGCATGCTGGCAACGCGCCACGGCAGTGCCACCCTCATCCTGGAGCGGGAGTGAAACCACCATGAGCGACAGTCCACCGAATCCCAGCTCGGCCCTGCGCCCCTGTCCCGTCCCAACGCCCGAGACCCAGCACTTCTGGAACATGGCACGCCAGGGCCTGTTCCTGGTGCCGCGCTGCCGCGATTGCGGTCGAGCCCACTGGTATCCCCGGGCCGCCTGCCCGTTCTGCTGGAGCGTGCATATCGACTGGAACCCCTCGCCGGGCCGGGGCACGGTGTACTCGTTCACCGTCCTGCGCCACGGCGCAGGCGCGGCAGCCCCTCCAGTGGTGCTGGCCTTCGTCACGCTGGACGAGGGCCCGGTCATGCTGACCCACCTCGTGGCGCGCGCGCCCGAAGACTGGTCCATAGGCGATGCCGTGCAGGTGCGCCTGGAGCCCAGCGACGGCGACTATCCCGTGCCAGTCTTCGAGCCCCTGCGGACTTGAACCGATTCTTTGCGCCCTTATTGAGGAATCCGACGTGATCAACAAAATCGCATACAGCCTTGCCGATGCGCTGGACGGCATCCAGGATGGCGCCACCATCATGATCTCGGGCTTCGGCGGAGCCGGTCTTCCCTTCGAGCTGGTCGATGCCCTGGTCGAGCGCGGCACGCACGATCTGACCATCGTGAGCAACAACGCGGGCAGCCAGGGCAAGGGCATCAGCCGGCTGGTACTGGCGGGCCAAGTCCGCAAGGTGATTTGCTCGTTTCCGCGCCAGCCAGGCTCCAGCGCCTTCGACGATCTCTACCGCCAGGGACGCCTGGCACTGGAACTGGTCCCCCAGGGCACGCTGGCCGAGCGCATCCGCGCGGCGGGCGCGGGCATTGCAGGCTTCTACACACCCACGGGCGTGGGCACGGAGCTGGCCCAGGGCAAGGAAAGCCGTCGCATCGGCGACCGGGACTACCTGCTCGAGTACCCGCTGCATGCCGACTTCGCCCTGATCAAGGCCGAGGTGGCGGACCGCTGGGGCAACCTGGCCTACCGCCGCTCCGGCCGCAACTTCGGCCCACTGATGGCGACTGCGGCGCGCTGCACCATCGCCCAGGTCTCGCGCATCGTGGCGCTGGGCGGCATCGATCCCGAGGCCGTGGTCACGCCCGGCATATACGTGCGGCGCGTGGTCCGCGCCCCCGGAGGAACACCATGAGCACTTCACCCCGCTACACGCCGCGCAGCGTGGACGAGATCGCCCGACGCATCGTGCAGGACATACCGGACGGCGCCTATGTGAACCTGGGCATAGGCCAACCCATGGCCATCGCCAACCACCTGCCGGTGGACCGCGAGATCATCGTACAGAGCGAGAACGGCATTCTGGGCATGGGCCCGCTGGCCGCAGGTGACGACGTGGACAGCGAACTGGTGAACGCAGGCAAACAGCATGTAACCCTGTTGCCGGGCGGCGCCATCTTCCACCACGGCGATTCATTCGCCATGATCCGCGGCGGGCATCTGGACATCTGTGTGCTGGGAGCCTTCCAGGTCTCCACGCGCGGCGACCTGGCCAACTGGCGCACACCCGACGCCGACGCCATTCCCGCCGTGGGCGGCGCAATGGACCTGGCCCAGGGCGCAAAACAGGTGTTCGTGATGATGGAGCACCGCACGCGGCAGGGCCAGTCCAAGCTGGTCGAACGCTGCACCTACCCGCTGACCGGAGCAGGCGTGGTGAACCGCATCTACACCGACTTGGCCACGCTGGCCGTCACGCCATTGGGCCTGCGCGTGGTGGACCGCGTGGCCGGCCTGTCGCATGCCGAACTGGAAGAGCTTTCCCAACTGCAACTGATGGAGGCCTGAGCATGTTCCCTCGTCTGTCACTTCAACCTTTGTTGCAGCGCCTGCCGAAGGCCCTTGCAGCTACAGCGCTGGTGGCCATCGCTCTGGCATCCACGTGGTCTGCCCACGCCAGCGACTACCCCCACCGCCCCGTCAAGATCGTCGTGGGCTTCACGCCTGGCGGCAGTGGCGATGCCGTGGCGCGCATCCTGGCACAGTCGTTCAGCAAGATCCTCGGACAGTCCTTCGTTGTCGAGAACAAGCCTGGTGCCAACGGCAACCTGGCGACCGATGTGGTGCGCCGCGCCGAACCCGACGGCTACACACTGTTCTACACATCGATAGGCCACGCCACCAACCCCCTGCTGTACAAGGAAACACGCTACGACCCGGTCAAGGACTTCACGCCGATCGGCCAGGTATTGAGCGCGCCCAATGTGCTGGTCGTTCCCGCCAGCTCGCCGTTCAAGTCCGTGCAGGAACTGGTCGCCTACGCCCATGCGCATCCGGGCAGGCTGGACTTCGCATCGTCCGGCATGGGCGCCTCGGTGCATCTTTCCGGTGAGATGTTCAAGTACTACGCAAAGGTTGACATGGTGCATGTGCCCTACAAGGGCTCGGGGCCCCTCATGCCCGACCTTCTGTCTGGCACGGTGTCGCTGGCCTTTCCCAACCTGCCGACCGCCATGCCTCTTGTGCGGCGTGGGCAGTTGCGCGCCCTGGGCGTGACAACGCGCACGCGCTCGGCTGCCGCACCCGATATAGCGACCATCGCCGAGTCGGGAGTGCCTGACTACGACATGTCCACCTGGTATGGCCTTGTCGCACCGGCCCTGCTGCCTGCAGACATACAGAAAAAGCTCAGCGAAGCACTGATCACAACGCTGAACAATCCTGAGGTACGCAGCAAACTTGTGGCTCAGGGCATGGACCCCCGGCCCAGCACGCCCGAGGAATTTGCAAAGTTCATTGCCGAAGAATCACTGCGCTGGTCAGGCCTGCTCAAAAGCCTCAACCTCACAGCCAACTGAGCACGCAAGATGAAAAAGGCCAGCGATCCTGTGATCGCGGGCCTTTTGCGTTTCACTCGCGGGGGATTCAGAGCGTGCGCGGATCGGTGGCCATCAGTTGCTCCACCAGCACCTTCAGGTCGGTGGTCAGGCGCAGGTAGCCGGCCTGGTCGAGATCCAGGGTCTGCTCGTTCATGTAGAGCTTGCGGTTGATCTCGATCTGGATGCTGTGGCGATGCTCGGCGGGCTTGCCGTACCGGCGCACCAGCTCCACGCCCTTGTAGGGATGGTTGTAGTCCACGCTGTAGCCGCGCTCGCGCAGGAAGGCGCAGATGCGTTCGGACAGTGCCGGGCTGGCCGTGCTGCCGTCACGGTCGCCGATGACGAAGTCGGCATGGACCAGGCCCGGGTGCAGCGTGGCATGGCTGGCCGCCACGGACGGCATGGAATGGCAGTTGATATGGATGCTGTAGCCATGGCGCGCATGGGCGCCGTCGATGGCGCGCTCCACGGCCGCATGGTAGGGCTTCCAGCAACGCTCGATGCGCTGCATCAGTTCAGCGGCGGGCAGTTGGCGGTCATAGATGGGCACGCCCTCATCGGTGAACTTCCAGATCAGGCCCTTGCCCAGGCGCACCTTCTGCAGCACGACCTGGTCGGTGGTGACGGGCAGCGGCCACTCGCCCCCGATCATGGTGGTGTCGATCTCGGTGGTGTCGCGATTGGCGTCCAGGTAGATGCGCGGGAAATGCGCCTCCACCCAGCTCACGCCCAGACCCGGCGCAAAGGCGTAGATCTTCTCCACATGCGTGTCCTCGGCCTGGCGCAGCGTGGCCAGCGGCAGGCAGGAGCCGAAGTCCGCCGGGTAGACCGTGCCGCTGTGCGGCGAGTCCAGCACCACGGCACTGGCGCCGGCAACGCTGGTGACCATGGGCGGCGCGGCATCGGCCGCGCCGGAGCCTGCCGCGCCGGGCAGGGATTGCAGGAAGTTCTGACTGATCAGTCGCAGGACGGGATGCATGAAATGTGTCTACTCGGTTGTGCAGACGCCACTCGCCGGGCGCACTCCATGAACGGGGCGCAGCCTCATATCAGGCACGCCCAGCAAGGGCCGTCCCGCAGCGAGGGCGTGGTCCCCCTCCCGCGAAGCGGGAGAGGGGGAAGGCGCGAAGCGCCTCCGTGGGAGCCTTAATCCAGCTGGATCTGGGCCGTGGCGGCAATCTTCTTCATCTTGGCGACTTCGCTGGCGATCTGCTTGGTGAAAGCGTCGCTGCTGGTGCCGGAGATGTACAGGCCCTGGGCCGCCATGCGCTTTTGCACCGCCGGGTCCTTGAGCGCGGCCGCGATGGCCTTCTGCACGCGGGCGATCTGCTCGGGCGGCGTGCTCTTGGGGGCCACGAGGCCGAACCACGAAGGATCGTTCAGGTCCGCATGGCCGGCTTCGGCATAGGTCTGCACGTCGGGCAGCACGTCCAGGCGCTCATGCCAGGACACGGCCAGGGCCTTGACCTTGCCGCCCTTGATGTGGGGCAGCGAGGAAGCCACCTGGTCGAAGTACACGGGCACCTGGCCACCGAGCACGTCGTTGATGGCCGGGCCGGCACCGCGGTAGGGAATGTGCTGCATCTCGGTGCCCGTGCTCTTCATGAACTGGGCGCCCCACATGTGGCCGATGGTGCCGTTGCCGGGTGTTGCGAAGCTGACCTTGCCGGGGTTGGCCTTCAGGTACTTCACGAACTCGGCGAAGTTGTTGGCGGGCACCAGCTTGGGGTTGATCACGATCACGCCGGGCGCCTTGACGATCTCGGTCACGCCGACGAAGTCGTTGATGGCGTCGTAGGGCAGCTTCTTGAACACGGCGGGGTTCACGCCGTGCGTGGACAGCGTGGCGATGCCGAAGGTCACGCCGTCGGTGGCACGCGCCACTTCGGCCATGCCGATGGAGCCGCCAGCGCCGGCCTTGTTCTCGATCACCACGGCCTGGCCGCCCAGCAGCTTGGGCAGCACGTCCTGCATGTTGCGCGGGACCATGTCGGTGGAACCACCAGCAGGGAACGGAACGACGATGCGCAAGGGACGGGAGGTGTCCTGGGCGAAGGACATTCCAGGAACGACAGAAGAAGCGGCGATGGAAGCAAGGAAATGGCGTCGTTGCATAGGATCTTTCTTACAAACAAGTTCAGATTAAAAGAAATCTGCTCACAAAAAAAGCAAATACTGTGCCTGTTAATATTCCAAACAGGAATACTTTCATCATATCCCTGTCATGAGTTTGCGCCGCCTCAACCCGCCCATGCATCTGCTGCGCGCTTTCTCCACCGTGGTGCGCTTCGGGGGCGTCTCGCGCGCGGCCGAGGCCTTGCACCTGACGCAAAGCGCAGTCAGCAAGCAGATCCAGGAGCTGGAGAAGTGGGTGGGCGTGCCGCTGTTCGAACGCGAGCGCAAGCGGCTGAGCCTGACGCCTGCGGGCGAGCGCTATGAGCGCGCAGTGCGCGCCCTGCTGGGCCAGCTGGAGGCCGCCACCCTCGAACTCATCACCAGCGATGACAGCCGAGGCGCGCTGCACCTGTCATCGCTGCCGACTTTCGCGGCCAAGTGGCTGATCCCCAGGCTGCCCCAGTTTCAGCAGCGCTATCCACAGATCACGCTGCACTTTGTACCCTACGTACACAGCTACCAATTTGACAGTCCGGGGCTGGACTGCGCAATTTTGTTTGGCGACGGGCACTGGAACGGTGCGCACGCCCACTATCTGGTGGGCCGCCAGGTGGTGCTGATCGCGCCGCCGCGCGGCGCGGGTCCCGAAGCACGCATCACCACCCCACAGGACGTGGCTCGCTGCACCCGGCTGCGCCATGTGACCATTCCCGATGCCTGGGCGCGCTGGAGCGAGGCCCATGGCGTCAACGGCATCAGCCCTCTTGCGGGCCCGCAGTTCGACCAGTTCCAGACCATCATCCGCGCCGTCATGGCCGGCATGGGCATCGCCCTGGTGCCGCGCTGCCTGGTGCAGGACGAGATCGCGGCCGGCCTGGTGAACGAGCCCCTGCCCCAGCACGGCTACCAAAGCGCCCTGGGCTACTGGCTGTGCTATCCGGCCGACCGCGCCAACCACGGCACCCTGGGCATCTTCCGCAACTGGCTGGTGGACCATGCCGCGCAGACGCCGGGACGGATCGCGGTGGCCCCCGTGGCCCCCGGGGGATCTGCGGCAGCCGCGGAAGCCGCGCCACCTACGCCGCAGGCTTAGGCGGCGGCGGCGAACGCAGCGCCGTGAAGCGCACGCTGAAGCGCGCACCCGGGGGCTGCTGGCCCGGATGCGCATCCTCCAGCACCACCTGGGCGCCATGCTGGCGCGCGATCTCCAGCACGATGGGCAGGCCCAGGCCCGAGCCGTCGGCCTCCGAGCCCAGCACACGGTAGAACGGCTGGAACACCAGCTCGCGCTCGGCCTCGGGCACGCCGGGTCCCGAATCCTCCACCTGCAGCAACAGGACCTGGCCGAAGGGGTCGGCCAGCACGCGCACCGTGACCATGCCGGGCCGGCTGCTGCTGGAAGGCGTGTAGTTGATGGCGTTGTCCACGAGGTTGCGCACCAGCTCCGTCAGCAGCGTGGCATTGCCCTGCAGCCACACGCCGGTGGCAAATGACTCGGCGCCGTCGTAGCCCAGGTCCACATGCTTGTCCATGGCGCGTGGCAGGCAGTCGCGCACCACGTCGGTGACGATGCGCACCAGGTTGCAGGGCTGCATGGCCAGGCCCCGTCCCACGCCGGCGCTCTCGGCGCGCGCCAGCGCCAGCAACTGGTTCACCGTGTGCGTGGCGCGGATGCTGGAGCGCGCAATCTGGGCCAGGGACTGCCGCAACTCCTCCGTGCTCACGCCCTCGCGCTGGGCCAGTTCGGCCTGCATGCGCAGCCCGGCCAGCGGTGTCTTGAGCTGGTGGGCCGCGTCGGCCAGGAAGCGCTTTTGCGTGGCCAGCGAATCACCGAGCCGGCCCAGCAAGTCGTTGACCGAGTCCACCAGCGGCACGACCTCCAGCGGCACGTCCTTGTGGTTGATGGGCGAGAGGTCCTCGGGCCGGCGTGCGCGGATGCGCTCCTCCAGCCGGTGCAGCGGCTTGATGCCGCGCGCCAGCGCCAGCCACACCAGCAAGGCGGCCAGCGGCAGGATGACGAACTGCGGCAGCATCACGCCCTTGATGATTTCCGTGGCCAGCACACTGCGCTTTTCGCGCGTCTCGGCCACCTGGACCAGGGCCTGGGGCTCGTCGGGCAGGGGCATGCGCACCCAGACATGGGCCACGCGCAGGTCAATGCCGCGGAACTCGGCATCGCGCAGTTGCACGGTGCCGCCGGAGGGGAGGCCGGGCAGCGCGCCCGCAAGCGCCGCCTCGTCAGGTTCGGGCGGCGGCGGCAGATCGCGCTCCCCGGCCAGGTACTCGCCCTTGACACCCAGCACCTGGAAATACACGGTGTCCGACTCGTCGGCGCGCAGGATCTCGCTGGCCGATTGCGGCAGGTTGAACAGCACCTTGCCGTGCTGCACCATCACCAGCTGCGCCAGCGCCTGGGCGTTGTACTCCAGCGCGCGATCGAACGGCTTGTTGGCCAGGCCCTGGGCCACCAGCCAGGTCAGCGCCAGGCTCACGGGCCACAGCAGCAGCAGCGGCGTGAGCATCCAGTCAAGGATCTCGCCGAACAGTGAGCGCTGTTCACGCTGGAAGATTTTCATCGGCGGGCAGCCCTCACGACGGGTTCACGGCCCCGTGGCATCCGCCACTATGCGCAGGCAAGCCAACCCGGGCCTGACAGCCAGGGCAGCGGCCTCAGGAAGCGATCTTCTCAAGGCAGTAGCCCAGGCCGCGCACGGTGGCGATGCGGATGGGGCCGCGCTCTATCTTCTTGCGCAGGCGGTGGATATAGACCTCGATGGCGTTGTTGCTGACCTCGTCGCCCCATTCGCACAGGCGCTCGACCAGCTGGTCCTTGCTGACCAGCCGGCCCGCACGCTGCAGCAGCACTTCCAGCAGGCCCAGTTCGCGCGCCGACAGCTCGACCATCTTGCCGTCGATGGTGGCCACGCGGCCAGCCTGGTCGTAGACCAGGGGGCCATGCTTGATGGTGCTGCTGGCGCCACCCATGCCGCGCCGCGTGAGCGCACGCACACGCGCCTCCAGCTCGGACAGCGCAAACGGCTTGGCCATGTAGTCGTCGGCGCCGTAGTCCAGCCCCTGCACGCGCTCTTCCACGCTGTCAGCTGCCGTGAGGATGAGCACCGGCAGCGCATCGCCCCGGCCGCGCAGCTTCTTGAGCACTTCGAGTCCGTGCATCTTGGGCAGGCCCAGGTCCAGGATGAGCAGGTCGAACTCGCTGCTGGTCATCAGCGCGGTATCGGCCTCGCTGCCGTTGGCCACATGGCTGACCACGGCGCCCGAGCCGCGCAGGCTGCGCAGCAGACCATCGGCCAGGACCTGGTCATCTTCGGCAATCAGAATGCGCATGGGGTTGTCTCCTGAAATACAGACGCGCTCTGGATGTTGGAAATGCGCGCCTTTGATTCCCAGGATTCTAGGATGCGCCCCGCCCCAAGGGCAGGGACCTTACCCGAGTGAGCCGCCGCCCGCATAGGCCTCCAGCCCCAGCGCCACCACGGTGGCGATGTCGTCGCCGACTTCCTCGCGGAACTCGGCCTCGGCCTGGGACACGGCGTCATGGAAGGCCTGCAGCCAGGCCAGGCCCGCAGGCGTGAAGCGGATGCGGCGCGCGCGCGCATCGCGCTCGTCGCTTTCGCGCGTGACCAGGCCCCAGGCCTCGCACTGGGCCACCAGGTCGCCCATGGACTGCTTGGTCATGCCAGCGCGCTCGGCCAGGTCGGTGAGCCTGTCGCCGGCCAGCGACAGATGCCGCGTGATGTGGATGTGGGCCGCGCCCACCTTGTCGCGCGCCGCAAGATTGGACAGCGCCAGCGGCACCTCCACATCGCGCGCCATGAGCTGCAGCACACGCGCGTCGAACCGCCGCATGGCATGGCCGAGCAGGCGGCCCAGGTGGGTCTGGCGCCAGGCATCGGCGGGCGGCGTGACGGGGGAAAACTCACTCATGGATGCATTGTGGAGGCAAATCCAACAAGTCAGGAAAACTGACTAAAAACACCAACAAAACAAACCAACAAGCCCATAAACTACTGTTCAAGCATCCAGCCTGAATGCAAATACAGAGCTGAAACCCTAGCCAACCCAGGAGTCCGCATGAACACCGCCGTCACCACCGCCAACAGTGAAAAAGCCAAGGCCCTGCAGGCCGCACTCGCCCAGATCGAAAAGCAGTTCGGCAAGGGCACGATCATGCGCCTGGGTGAAGGCGAAGCCATCCAGGACATCCAGGTCGTCTCCACCGGCTCCCTGGGCCTGGACATCGCCCTGGGCGTTGGCGGCCTGCCCCGTGGCCGCGTGATCGAGATCTACGGCCCTGAATCCTCGGGCAAGACCACGCTGACGCTGCAGGTCATCGCCGAAATGCAAAAGCAGGGCGGCACCTGTGCCTTCATCGACGCAGAACACGCGCTGGACACCGGCTACGCCCAGAAGCTGGGCGTGAACCTCAATGAAGTGCTGATCAGCCAGCCCGATACCGGCGAGCAGGCCCTGGAGATCGTGGACAGCCTGGTGCGCTCGGGCGCCGTGGACATGATCGTCGTGGACTCGGTGGCCGCGCTGACACCCCGGGCCGAAATCGAAGGCGAGATGGGCGACCAGTTGCCCGGCCTGCAGGCCCGCCTGATGAGCCAGGCGCTGCGCAAGCTGACGGCCACCATCAAGAAGACCAACTGCATGGTCATCTTCATCAATCAGATCCGCATGAAGATCGGCGTGATGTTCGGCAGCCCCGAAACCACCACGGGCGGCAATGCGCTGAAGTTCTACGCCTCGGTCCGCCTGGACATCCGCCGCACCGGCACCATCAAGAAGGGCGACGAGGCCATCGGCAACGAGACCAAGGTCAAGGTCGTCAAGAACAAGGTCTCGCCTCCGTTCAAGACCGCCGAGTTCGACATCCTCTTCGGCGAGGGCATCTCGCGCGAAGGTGAAATCCTGGACATGGGCGTCAACGCCAAGATCCTCGACAAGTCGGGCGCCTGGTATGCCTACAACGGCGAGAAGATCGGCCAGGGCCGTGACAACGCCCGCGAATTCCTGCGCGAGAACCGTGGCCTGGCCGTGGAGATCGAGAACAAGGTTCGCGACGGCCTGGGCATCGCCCTGCTGCCCACGACCGGTGGCGATGCCCCCGAAGCCAAGGCCCCCAAGGCGGCCGCCAAGGCCAAGGCCGACAAGGACGGCGTGATCGAAGCCTGAGCGCCCAGCCCCCTCACAGCAGGCGCCGCAGCGCCTGCGCACACTGTGTTTGCCATCTTGGCGCAGGCTCACGTCTGCGCCTTTTTTATTCAGGACGATTCAGGAGACGCTGCCGCATGGGATTCGCCAAGCTGTCGCTCAAGGGCCGGGCGCTCAAGCTGCTGGGCCAGCGCGAACATTCACGACTGGAGCTGGAACGCAAGCTCGCCCCCCATGTGGAGGAAGGCGAAGACCTGGGCGCCATGCTCGACGCGCTGGAGCAGCGCGGCTTCATCAGTGCCCAGCGCGTGGCCGAGTCCGTGCTGCACCGCAAGGCCGCGCGCTTTGGCACGGCACGCGTGGTGCAGGAGTTGCGCAGCAAGGGACTGGACGACGGCCTGGTGCGCGCCGCCGCCGAGCAACTGCGTGCCACCGAACTGCAGCGTGCCCATGCCGTGTGGCGCCAGCGCTTCGGTGCACCACCGGCCACACCGCAGGAACGACTCAAGCAGATGCGCTTTCTGGCTGCGCGCGGTTTTGGTGGAGAAATTGCGAGCAAGGTGCTGCGGGGGCGCAGCGAAGACTGGGACGCGGGAGCAGAGGACGAAGGCTAGTCTGCGCGCCGGGTAGCACCCCAGCACACCAGCGACCCCACGGTCACCAGCACCACGCCCTGCCAGAATCCCCAGCCCGGCTGCACCTGCAGCCAGGCACTGGCCAGCAGCGCCGAGAACACAGGCGTGAAGTACGACGCTGCAGCCATCACGGCCAGGTGCCCGTGCTGTATGCCGTGCTCCCAGCAGCTGTAGCCCAGGGCGGTGAGCCCACCCACGGCCAGCAATTGCAGCACCACGGTGCCCGACCATTGCATGCTGCCTTCACCGCCCAGCCACAGCCACTTGATCCACAACGCCAGCGCGGTCCATATCAGGAAAAGGCCCACGGCATTGTGGCCACCGCCCCAGCGCCGCGCAGCCAGCGAATAGCAGGGCCACAGCAAGGCCGCGCCAAAAGCGAGTCCATACGCCAGCGGGTTGGACAGCATGTGGTCCGCCATGCCCCGCAGTTGCAGGGAGTCGCCGCCCAGCACGCGCGTCAGGCCCCACAGGCACAGCAGCACGCCGGGCCACAGCCACCAGCGCGCATGCTGCTGGCGCAGCAGTACGGCCAAAACGATGGTCAGGCTGGGCCACAGGTAATTGATCAGCCCCAGCTCCAGCGCCTGGGCGCGGTCCTGTGCCAGGCCAATCGCCAGCGACAGGCAGATCTCGTAGACCGCAAAGAGCAGGCCGCAGCCCCAGAAGTAGGCCGGATGCATGGCCCGCCACTGCGAGGGCCTGGGCAGGCCGCGCACGGCGGCCACGCACAGGGCGCTGACCGTGTAGAGCATGGCGGCGCCGCCCACGGCGCCCAGCGGCTCGGCCACCGAGCGCATCAGGCCCACGGTGCAGCTCCAGCACACCACGGCCAGCAGTCCGATGGCGGTGGCCCGGCCGGCGGCCACGGGTGAGTTGTTCTGCAAGGAAGACACGTCGATGGCTGCGCGCGGCAGATCAGTGCGGTTGCAGCAGCTGGCGCAGCGAGTGGTACAGCGCATCCGAGCCATGCGCGGTGTTGTCCGCATCGAACGAGAACTCGTTGCTGGACTGCGTGCCCGTCGCATCCTCGGGCCGGGCTTCCATGAAGAAGGACAGGAAGCGCGCGCCCTGGCGGCGGTGCATGGTCAGCACTTTCTCCAGCCGCTGCGGCGACAGGGCCACCAGCGGATGGAACTCCGTCACGCCATAGGCCGTGTGGCCATAGCGGCGCAGCATCTGGCCGACCAGCGGGCCGTAGGTATCTTCGCCGTACAGGCTGACACCCAGGGACAGCCCCGGCATGCGCTGCAGGCTGCGCTCCACGGCGTAGCGGTTGGCATCCCAGCTCGGATTCGCATGGGGGTTGAGCTGGTGGGCAAAGCGAGGAACCCGGCCCAGGCAGCCGTGGCCGATGTGCTCGGAAAAACCCTGGATGTAGTCGGCAACCTGCTGCTCGCGGAAATCGTTCCAGTCCGTGACCAGCGGGTTGTAGAACAGCGCCAGCCGGTCCTGCGGGCTGTCCACCCAGAATTCCACGCCATCCGGCAGCTTGCCGAAGTCGGGCAAGGCCTCGGCGGCATGGGGCCTGGGCTCGCCCTGGTTGCGGTCCATCACGGCGATCTGGCGCGTGGCCAGCAGGCCCAGGCTGCGTCCGCCGGCCTGCAGCACCACGTCGATGCGGTGCAGGCCCTCGCCCAGCGCCGGATAGCGGATATCGGCACGCCAGCCCACATCGGGCGTGAGGAACCCGGGCCTGGCCTGAGCCACGTCCTGGCGGTGCATGTGCACGGGGGCGTGCGAGTAGGGGCGCCCGTCCACGAAGACGGCCACGGCCAGCTGCTTTTGCAGCTTCGCATCGGGCGAGTGGACCCAGCCGGACACCGGGACCGTGCCGGCCGCATAGCTGTCGATGTGCTGGAAGAAGTTCTGCAGCGGCTCGCTGCGGATGTTGCGCGACGGCGGCTCGACCGCATCGAAGCTGGCAAAGCCGGACTTCAGGTGGGCATTGAGCCGCGCGATGTCGCCATAGCGCTGGCGCAGGAATGCATGGAAGCCCGCCACGGAGGCCGGGCTGTAGTCGGTGACCGCATAGCCTTCGGCCGCGAATCCCATGCCGGCCTCGAATCCCGGAAACAGCTGGTGCGTCTCGCCCAGCACGGTGAGGGCGCGCAGCTGGTGCATGGCGGCATCGCCTGCGGCGCACATGCGCTCGGCCAGGGCATCGACCACCAGTTTGCGCACGCGCGTGACTTCGTTGTCCTGCCGCGCGACCGACCACGGGAAGATGCGTGCGCCCAAATAGCTGTCCAGCGGAAGCGGCCCCTTGGGCGTCCAAGCAAGATTGGCGGGATCGGCGGCCAGGCGCTCCTCGGCCTTGGAGTGCACCTCGAAATGCGTGGCGAACAGATACAGCACCACGGGCCGATGCGCCTGCGCCACCGTGCGCACCACGCGGTCCAGCGCCTCGCCCTGGACTTCCCAGGCCTGGCCATTCCACTGCACGTAGCGCAACAGCGGCACGCTGAGCGTATAGCCCAGGTCCAGTTCGCCCTGGGGCCGGCCCAGGCGCTGCAGCGTGGCTTTCACCATTTCTGCGGCCGAGCCCTGCGGACCCAGGCAACTGGCGGGTATCTGCTGAAATTCCTTGGGGAAGTCCTCGCGCAGCCCGTCCTGCACCAGGCAGGCTTCCATATTGCCCAGCAGCGGACTCAGCAGCAGGCGCGATGAAGACGGCAGTGCCGGCCGCAGCTTCCAGGCAAACAGAACGACCAGCAGGCACAGCACGGCCAGGGCCAGGACATGGCCCCAGGCCGGACCGCGCCGGCCCGGCAGGGACGCGGACGGTGGCGTGGCCGGGCTCACAGGCCCAGCATGATCTGCAGGTTCTGTACGGCGGCGCCGCTGGCACCCTTGCCCAGGTTGTCCAGACGGGCGATCAGCACGGCCTGGCGGTACTGCTCATTGGCGAACACGCGCAGCTCCAGCTTGTTGGTGTCCGTCAGCGTGTCGGCGGCCAGCTTCATGTCCTCGGTCGGTGGCAGCACCGACACCCATTGCTCCGGCGTGTTGGTGGCCGCGTAGTGGGAGGCCAGCGCATCGTGCAGGTCGGACGCCTTGGGCGCGCCCGGCAGCAGGTCCAGATGCAGCGGCAGCTGCACCAGCATGCCCTGGCGGAAATTGCCCACGGCGGGAATGAACACCGGGCGGCGCGTCAGGCCGGTGTATTGCAGGATCTCTGGAATATGCTTGTGCGTCAGGCCCAGCGCATAGGCCTCGTAAGGCGCGGCCGTGCCGGCCTCATAGGCTTCGATCATGCTGCGGCCGCCACCCGAATAGCCGGACACCGAGGGCAGGCTCAGGCCGTGGTCGGCGGGGATGAGGCCCGCTGCGACCAGCGGGTGCAGCAGCGCGATGGCTCCCGTCGCATAGCAGCCGGGGTTGGACACGCGCCTGGCAGTCTTGACCGCCTCAAGCTGGCCGGCACGCAGCTCCGGGAAGCCATACACCCAGTCGGGCGCCACGCGGTGGGCCGTGGATGCATCGATGATCTTGATGGCGCGGCCAGTCTCGGCCTCGATGGAATCGACCATGGCCACGGTCTCGCGCGCGGCATCGTCATGCAGGCACAGGATGACCAAGTCCACGCCGGCGATCAGCGCACGCTTGGCGGCAGGATCCTTTCGCAGCTCGGGGGCAATGCTGACCAGCTCCACGCCGGACAGATCAACCAGACGCTCACGGATCTGCAGCCCTGTCGTGCCTGCTTCGCCATCGATAAAGACTTTTGCCATCGCTGTATTTCTCCTGCTGCGCGGCCCTCCTGGAGCCGCTGCGGCACCATTGCCGCGTTCCAGCTGCGGATTCTCACCGAAACCGGGTCCCCCTGCGCCCGTTGTCGCAAAACGGTTGGCAGCGGCGATCAAAGGCGCGCTGACATGCGCCTGTTACAAACGGCGGGCAGAGCCGTCTGCAGATCCTCTATAAGACAAAAGAGCTGTGGCGCCTGAAAGAAATGTCGGGAAACCGTCTTTTCCCTGACATATCAAGGCATTGCACAGTTCCTGGCATGCTGCTTGGCCCGCAGGAAATTGTGGATTCTGCGCATGGGGGCGTGTCGGATGGCGCAGTGCAGCATGGTACATTCGGCGATTGCCAGGTCACTCCGCCTTGAGGCAGCACCCCAGGGCTACCGGGTCAATCCCCCCCTATTTGTTTGAGAGAGACATCATGAAGATTCATGAATACCAAGGCAAGGACATCTTGCGTCAGTTTGGTGTGCCTGTACCTCGCGGTATCCCTGCGTTCACAGTGCAAGAGGCCGTCGAGGCCGCCCAGAAGCTCGGCGGCCCCGTGTGGGTCGTGAAGGCCCAGATCCACGCTGGTGGCCGCGGCAAGGGCGGCGGCGTGAAGGTCGCCAAGACCATTGACGACGTCAAGGCACTGGCTGGCCAGATCCTGGGCATGCAGCTGGTCACGCACCAGACCGGCCCCGAAGGCCAGAAGGTCCGCCGCCTGTACATCGAAGACGGCGCCGACATCCAGAAGGAATACTACCTGTCGTGCGTGACCGATCGCGGCACGCAGAAGGTGGCCTTCATCGCTTCCAGCGAAGGCGGCATGGACATCGAGGAAGTGGCCCACTCCACTCCCGAGAAGATCATCACCATCTTCGTTGACCCCCTGGTCGGCCTGACACAGGCCCAGGGCGAAGAACTGGCCAAGGGCATCGGCATGCCTGCCGACTCCACCGCCCAGTTCATCGACATCTGCCAGAAGCTCTACAAGTGCTACATGGACACGGATGCCTCGCTGGTCGAGATCAACCCGCTGAACCGTGACAGCAAGGGCAATGTGGTTGCCCTGGACGCGAAGTTCAACTTCGACGCCAACGCCCTGTTCCGCCTGCCCGAAATCGTGGCCCTGCGCGACCTGGACGAAGAAGATCCCGCCGAAGTCGAAGCCTCCAAGTTCGATCTGGCCTACATCTCGCTGGACGGCAACATCGGCTGCCTGGTCAACGGTGCAGGTCTGGCCATGGCCACCATGGACACCATCAAGCTGTTCGGCGGCGAGCCGGCCAACTTCCTGGACGTGGGCGGCGGCGCCACCCCCGAGAAGGTCACCGAAGCCTTCAAGATCATGCTCAAGAACCCCAAGGTCGAAGGCATTCTGGTCAACATCTTCGGCGGCATCATGAAGTGCGACACCATCGCCACCGGCGTGATCACTGCCTGCAAGGCCGTGAACCTGCAAGTGCCCCTGGTCGTGCGCATGAAGGGCACGAACGAAGAACTGGGCAAGAAGATGCTGGCCGAGTCCGGCCTGCCCATCATCAGCGCCGACACGATGGCCGAAGCGGCCACCAAGATCGTCGAAGCCGTCAAGTAAGCAGGCCCGGAGAAAACACCATGTCGATCTACATCAACAAAGACACCAAGGTCATCACCCAAGGCATCACGGGCAAGACGGGCCAGTTCCACACTGAAAAGTGCATTGAATACGCGAACGGCAAGAACTGCTTCGTGGCCGGTGTGAACCCCAAGAAGGCCGGCGAAAAGATCTTCGACGTGCCAATCTACGCCTCCGTCAAGGAAGCCGCGCAAGGCACGGGCGCCACGGTCTCCGTGATCTACGTCCCCCCAGCAGGCGCTGCCGCCGCGATCTGGGAAGCCGTGGAAGCCGACCTGGACCTGGCCATCTGCATCACCGAAGGCATCCCCGTCCGTGACATGCTGGAAGTGCGCAACAAGATGCGCGCCAAGGAAGCCGCAGGCGGCAAGCGCACCCTGCTGCTGGGCCCCAACTGCCCCGGCCTGATCACGCCCGACGAGATCAAGATCGGCATCATGCCCGGCCACATCCACAAGAAGGGCCGCATCGGCGTGGTCAGCCGCTCCGGCACGCTGACCTACGAAGCCGTGGCGCAGCTGACCGAACTGGGCATTGGCCAGTCGTCGGCCGTGGGCATCGGCGGTGACCCGATCAACGGCCTCAAGCACATCGACGTGATGAAGGCCTTCAACGACGACCCCGACACCGATGCCGTCATCATGATCGGCGAAATCGGCGGTCCCGACGAAGCCGAAGCTGCCCGCTGGTGCAAGGACAACATGAAGAAGCCGATCGTCGGCTTCATCGCTGGTGTCACCGCCCCTCCCGGCAAGCGCATGGGCCACGCCGGCGCGCTGATCTCCGGCGGTGCCGACACGGCCGACGCCAAGCTGGCCATCATGGAAGAGTGCGGTTTCGTCATCACCCGCAATCCTTCCGAAATGGGTCGCCTGCTCAAGGGCCTGATCTAAGCGGCACGGTTCTGCGTGACATCCTGGGGTTCGCCCCAGGAAGAAATTACGCAGAATTACGAATCGGTAAGGCGGCAAGTCCGCCCTACACTGACGACTCCAAAAAAGAAAAAGCGCCAGAGGCTACTGCCCTGGCGCTTTTCAACTCATAACAGCGGAGAAACCATGGAATACCTGCAAAGCGCCGATTTCTGGATCGGCCTGTTGAAGATCGTCTGGATCAACATCATCCTGTCTGGCGACAACGCCGTCGTCATCGCCCTCGCAGCACGCTCGCTGCCCCCCGCACAGCAAAAGAAAGCCGTCATGTTCGGCTCCGGCGCCGCCGTGGTGCTGCGGATCATCCTGACCGTGGTCGCGGCCAAACTGCTGGAGCTGTCCTTCCTGCAGATCGTGGGCGGCTGCCTGCTGCTGTGGATCGGCCTGCAACTGCTGACCGGCGAAGAAGAGGATGAAGGCGAATCCAAGGGTCATGGCAGCATGATGGTCGCCATCCGCACCATCCTGATCGCCGACCTGGTGATGAGCCTGGACAACGTGATCGCCGTGGCCGCCACGGCGCAGGGCGACATGGTCCTGCTGATCCTGGGCCTGGCCATCAGCATCCCGCTGGTGGTCTTCGGCTCCACGCTGATGATCAAGCTCATGGAGCGCTTCCCCGTCATCATCACACTGGGCGCTGCCCTGATCGGCTGGGTCGGAGGCGAGACCATCGTCAACGACCGCCTGCTGCACGACTACGCCATCAGCCATCCCTGGCTGCACTACGTGGCGGCTGCCGCCGGTGCCGTGCTGGTCGTCGGCATTGGCAAGCTCCTGCAGTCGCGCTCCGGCGCCAAGCACGCGGCACAGGCCTGACATCGCCGCAGGCGCGCCCTCGCCCTATACGACGCACTGCCTCGGCAGTGCGTTTTTGCTTTGTGAAGGTCCGTTCTTGATGTGGCGTCAAGCCGACGAGCCGCCGCGTCGACCCATTCTTGGCACTTGGGGGCACTGTTTTCATTTACGCTGTGCATCGGCCTTCACCATTGCATCTGCACACAGGGACTGATGGCAACACCGCCGCGCCCGCCCTTCGCCACCATGCCCAGCGCACCCAAGACCCCGGACCAGCCCTGCCGACAGGCAGTCCCTGCGCAACACTGCGCCATGGTTGCGCGCACCGATGTGGGCCGGCGCCGTGACAACAACGAGGATGCCGTCACCATCCACCCTGGCGCCCAGCCCTGGCCCATTGCCGTGCTGGCCGATGGCATGGGTGGCTACAACGCCGGCGAAGTCGCCAGCGCCATGGCCATCAGCCTGGTATCCGTGGCACTGCAAAGCGTCGCCACCGAAGCGTCCACAGCCAACACGGTGCAGGCCCGCCAGGAGCTGCAGCAGTCACTGGCCAATGCCTTGAACTTGGCCAATGCCGCCATCCTCACCGCCGCCCAGAAAACACCTGGCTGCCGCGGCATGGGCACCACCATCATTGCCGCCGCCCTGCTGCCCGGCCTGCTCATGCTCGCCCACCTGGGCGACTCGCGAGCCTACGGCTGGCGCGACGGACGGCTGTTGCGCCTGACCCGCGACCACACCTGGCTTCAGGAAGAAATCGATGCAGGCCGCATCCAGGACCATGAAGCCCGGCAGTCCGGCCTGGGCCACCTGCTCACCCAGGCCCTGGGCGTCACGCAGGACGTCACACCCGACTTCAACGAATGGCCGCTGCAGCCCGGCGACCGCATCCTGCTGTGCTCCGACGGCCTCACCGACATGCTCGATGACCAGGCCATCGCCGCCCTGTTCACCCAATCCAGCCCGCTGCCCGTCTTGCTGACCTCGCTGCTCGCCGCCGCCAACGAAGCCGGCGGAAACGACAACATCAGCGCGGCGCTGATCGAGATACTGGCCAGCCCGCCCTCCCCGGCCGTCACTTCCATCGATTGAGGCCGGCACAGCGATCGACGGCAGACCCCAACCGATGGACGCGCTTGCCTGCACCACCCTCCCAGGTTCCAATTGTTAAAAATGATTGCAAATTCAACAATCGGGAAAAGATAATCCATAGTCTGTATCAAATACGATGACAGACCTCGGCGCGCGCAGGCCGCAGACATAATATTTGGATACACCCCAGCTCCGGATCGCCCAGTGGATGGTGCAACCCGGGCATAACAAAGGAACTTTGAGCATGCCGACCCTGGTCATCTCCATCGACGGCGCCGTCATCAAGGAAGTGCAGCTGGCCAAGGAGCGCACCACGCTGGGACGGCGTCCCTACAACGACATCGTGATCGACAACCTGGCGGTCAGCGGCGAGCACGCCGTTCTCAGCGTCGTCGACGGCACCGTCATCATCGAAGACCTGCGCAGCACCAACGGCACCTATGTCAACGGTCAGCCCATACTGCGCCAGACCCTGAACCACGGCGACCTGCTGGACATCGGCAAGTACAAGATCCGCTTCGTGCAACAGCAGGTCAGCGCGTCCTCACGCTCGGCC
This sequence comes from Delftia sp. UME58, assembly GCF_014170385.1. Lineage (NCBI taxonomy): Bacteria > Pseudomonadati > Pseudomonadota > Betaproteobacteria > Burkholderiales > Comamonadaceae > Delftia > Delftia sp. UME58. Next base: position 63,286 of record NZ_LZZV01000100.1, on the reverse strand, counting down.
CTGGCCGCCATCGCCGCGGCAGTCGAGGCCACCCGCCCGGCCCCTTTGGCAGAAGCGGCTCTGCCCTCGCAGTTCAGCCAAGAAACGTCCTCGGGTTTCGACCACACCCTGCCTCCGTCGATGGCCGGACTGGCCACACGCCAGGCCGCCATCCGCATGCTCAACGGCAACGCTGCCGGCCGAGAAGTGCCACTGGTCAAAGTCGTCACCACGCTGGGCAAGCCCGGCGTGGCCGTCGCATCCATCACCCAGAAGCACCACGGCTTCGTGCTTGCCCAGCTGGAAGGCGATTCCCCCAGCCTCAAGCTCAACGGCCAGGAAATAGGCCGCCGCGCCATGCCGCTGCAGCATGGGGACACGGTGGAGCTGGCAGGTACGCAGATGCAGTTCCTGGTGGCGTGAAGGACCATTCCGATCCCTCCGACAAGCTGCGCGCAGCATCAGTGGCAAACGAACGATCTCTGACAAAAACGTCACAACAAATGGATCAATTTGTCAGAGAATGGCGACCAACCGTGTAAGTTGCAACCAAACCATACACAAGCGTGGACCTTGGCGCCCCGAGGCATCTGGCACGGCTCTTGCTCGACAGAGCATGCAATCAACCCCCTATGAGGAGAAGTTCATGAAGCGTTCCATCCAGCAAGGTTTTACCTTGATCGAATTGATGATCGTTGTGGCGATCATCGGCATTTTGGCAGCGGTTGCGCTGCCGGCTTATCAGGATTACACGATCCGCGCACGTGCATCTGAAGTCATTTTGGCTGCCTCGTCCTGCCGGACCACCATCAGTGAGGCCGTGAGCTCTGCCCCTGACGCAGACATGAAGACTTCGCTGCAACACTCCTGCTCTTCGGGCTCGGCGGCTGATTCGTCCGCCTCCATCAAGACTCGGACGAAATTTGTGAAGTCTGTCGATACGGATGCCAATGGCGTCATTACTGTTGTTGGTGACGAGACGTCTCTCAAGGGCGATACATCTGCAGCCAAGAACTCTGTTGCCATGGTGCCCTACGTCGATGGCACAGGCTCTGCCGCAGGTACGGTACTTTCGGCCTCAGCCGACGGTGGCAAGGTCATCACTTCTTGGAAGTGTGGTCCTGCCGCGGTCAATCCCATGCCAGTCAAGTATCTGCCCGGTTCTTGCAAGGACACACAAGGTTCTGCTTCCTCCTAATTAATTGAGCAGTATTTAAACGGCCCCTTAGGGGCCGTTTTCTTTTGAGAGCCGAGCCGTGGAAAATACTGAAAAACAGCAAAATAATCAAAAGTACAAAAAACAATTAGCTCTATTCATACAATTTTCTGCCTTATTTCTGCTTTGGCTTCCGAATACACTGACGCCATTTGAACCAACAGAAGCCGGACATATCAGATACTTGGAAGCCATCGGGCTCGGCAGCATTTTTTGGATCATGGTTGCTGCGCTATGCGGGAGCAGCAAGCGCCTATTATTGATCAGCATTCCCTTGGCAATGCTTCTTCCCGTCGAGCTTTGGACAAGAATATACTATGGAACGCCCATCAACGAGCACATTATCGCCCTAGCATGGGAAAGCAACATTGCAGAAAGCACGAACCTCCTTAAAACATATGGTTCAACCATTACTCCACTATGTGCAATATTCATATTATTTTCACTAGCTCTCCGCTCCACGGGAAAGATAAATATATATTGGCATCATAAATCAAGATATTGGTTCATTGCAATATTTTTGCCTTTTCTATTTATATTCTCTTGGGTAAAACAAGACATAGATCCCCTACACCCTCAAGAGATCACCCCACCATCTTATTTTGATGATGAATTTAAGGGAAGCTGGCTTGCACAGTGGTCAGATGTCTTTCCGATGAATCTTCTCTATTTCGGCGAACGATTCATTGCCCAGCATAAAAAGATGACCGACGCCAGAAAAACCTTAATTGGAAAATCCCTCGGTGCATGGCAAGATGATTTGCCAAGCTCGCCAGATATTGCGATTGTCGTAATAGGCGAGTCCGCTAGCGCATCTCATTGGGGCATTTTTGGATACTCCAGAGAAACCACTCCAGCACTCCAGAAACGTGATGGCATTGCCTTTTTTTCTGATGTTGTATCACTCTCATCTGCAACACGCACAGCAATACCCGGAGTTCTATCACGACGCCCGCTTCTCACACCAGGCAACTCGATTGACTGGAATGCAGAGCCATCGTTTTTGAAGGCATTTTCAGAGGTTGAATATTCCACACACTGGATTTCCAACCAAGCCCCTCTTGGGCAACATGACACGTCCATCAGCGTCTACGCCAAGGATGCTTCAGATGTGCGCTTTCTAAATCCGGGCACCTATGCAGGCAGAAGCAATCATGATGAAGTTTTACTTAAACCCCTGGAAGATATTCTGGCACTACCTGGACGCCACATCATCGTGCTGCATCTATTAGGCAGTCATTTTGAGTACGAGCTGAGATATCCAGAAGAATTCAATAAATTTAAATCGGAAATTTTGTCAAATAAGGATGACGAGATATCAGAAAAACAATCGAATGATATTAATCACTATGACAACAGCATTTTTTACACCGATTATATTCTTGATCAAGTAATAGAACTCACGCAGAAAACAAAGAAAAAAAGCATCGTCGCTTACTTTTCCGATCATGGAGTCGATCTTCCACAAGGACGCTGTAAAGCGAAAGGAGCCAGTCGCGTCAGTGAAACATCCTTCCACGTCCCTGCATTTCTGTGGTCTAGTCAAGAATTCCGAGATCAAAATAATGACCAATGGTCTAGAATTCTAAAAAATACCGAGCAACCATATTCAACCAAGGCGGTTTTCTCTACAATTCTAGATTTATCAGGAATTCAAATAAAAGATGGCCTACCGAACGAGAGTTTTCTAACAACACCTATTAAGGAAAATCGTCGAATCATAGCTGTCAGCAGCGGGAAATTAATCGATTTCGATTTGGCCAAAAAAACAAACCCCTGCCTTTTAGCATCCAACTGAACGCAAAGAATAGATTGAGCTCTGATGAACAGAATAACTTCCTTGAAAATCACAGATATCTCTCTGCTTTTCAGCTTTTTCATCTCTGGATCCAGCGCTTTGATTTATCAAACGTGCTGGCAGCGCAGCCTTTATGGAGTGATTGGTGTGGACATCGATTCCATAACCATCATCGTGTCAATCTTCATGCTCGGCATCGGCATAGGAGGAATGCTGGGCGGGAGGCTGGCTGACAGTTACCCCAAATCCCGTCTGGGCCTTTACATCGCAGCAGAGATATCGATTGCCGCATACGGATTTTTCTCCATATCAATATTGGCGTGGATAGAATCAATACTAGGTAGCCATACATCAAGCGGCAGCGCAATCAGTGCTTTCTCATGTGTACTCTTTCTCATCTTCCCAACGATCCTCATGGGAATAACTCTTCCCTTGCTAACGATCGTATTCAATGAAAAACTTCAAAACATAGGATTATCCATAGGAAATCTATATTTCTCTAACACACTGGGAGCGGCCGCTGGCGCAGCACTTGTGCCTTTTGCATTGCTCCCACGATGGTCTTTGGATCAAGTAATCTTGATTGGAGTAGGCGGCAATATTCTTGTATCAATCCTCGCACTGGCATCGATATACGGTGCGGAATTGAATCGAAAGTCATAAGAAATGAATTACCCTGCACTTCTTTCATTCATATGTGGATTCGCAAGCCTCAGTCTGGAAATTCTATGGGTACGCTTATATAGCTTTGCAAACCAATCAACCCCTGCGGCATTTGGCTTTGTACTCGCAGCCTACCTTTTTGGTATAGCAATAGGAGCACATATTGGCAGCAAAGCATGCCACCAGGGGAAGACAGAAAATAGTATCTGGCTGCTAAGCGTATACGCTCTTTTGCTTTCTGCAGCTTGCACTACTCTACTCCCCAGAACCTTTTCCTACTTAATATCTGAAGGTGTTCACAACCCATCAGTAGACTTAATCACTATTGCGCTGTCGTCATCTATATTGGCATTTATCTTTCCAATTGCTCACCACCTAGGATCAAACAAAAACCGTGAAAAACAGGGCCGTAAACTAGCATTGGTCTATACATCCAATGTATTAGGAGGAGCATTAGGCCCAATAGTCACTGGCTACATACTGCTCGATCATTTCACATTGCAAAAGTGTTTCCAAATAATCGCATTGATCCAGCTATCAGCAGCAGCCTTTTTCCTATCGTTGACATGCATAAAGAAAGCGCAAACTAAAGCCATTATAATCACTGGTACCGCGGCATTTATTACTATAAACCTGACAATAACAAAGAGCCCTCAAGAATTTATTCAACAACTCTCATCCAATGGCAATCGCGCGACAACCATCATAGAAAACCGACATGGAATCATCACCCTTTTTCAGGGACAAAAGAATGACGACCTGGTTTTTGGCGGCAATGTATATGATGGAAGAACCAATCTTGATCCCGAGAAAAACACAAACGGATTGCATCGACCATTGCTTTTGAGCGCATTGCACGCAGAACCTAAAAGGGTACTTATGATTGGCCTGTCCATTGGGACATGGCTTGCGTTGATCAATGAATTCGCAGGCGTGGAACTGATTGATGTTATAGAAATAAACCCTGGATATATCCAGGCCGCACATAGTTACCCGTTACAAAATCAAGCAATCAAAGATCCAAGGGTAAACATCATAATAGACGATGCCCGTCGTTGGCTGAGAATGCACTCAGATATTAAATATGATCTTGTCGTAATGAATAACACTTGGCATTGGCGCGCCAACTCCAGTCTACTTTTGTCCGAAGAATTCCTGAGGCTGCTGAAGCCGCATATGACACAAAAGTCCATTCTAGCGTTCAACTCTACAGGATCTAACGACACATTCTTTACTGCGAGCAAAGTTTTTAGCCACGCTTACCGTTACGACAACTTTGTCTATGCAGGAAATTACGATTTCCGGGCCATGAAATCTTCTCCGCAGGCTCTGGAAGGCTACAAAAAAATGCTGCTAAATGAGCAGCCATTTTTCAAGAAAGATTCAACGACGCCAAAACTTTTTCTCGACCGACCTTTTATTACTATTGAGCAGGCAAAATTCGCTACCGACAGGCCTCTAGAAGTAGTAACTGACAAAAATATGATCACAGAGTTCAAGTATGGAAGAAAACTATATTAAAAACACTGAGTTTAAAAAAATATTTTGGCGAGATAAAATAAAGGCTAGTCTCGTCCATCTATTAGCCAGCATCGCCATCGCTGGGATATTGGCAACCTTACTTCTAACACTGTGGTATCCCTACCCCTACCGCGAAATATCGGGAGGACGCGAATTACTGACCATCATTACCATAGTCGACGTCGTATTGGGACCTCTCATAACACTGATAATTTTCAACAGAAATAAATCATTCAAAGAGCTATTCTCAGATTTTTGCATTATTGCCACAATACAAGTATCAGCACTTTCTTTTGGAATTTGGACGGCATATAGTGCGCGCCCCGTATATTTGGTCTTTGAGTATCACCGCTTGGCTGTTGTACATGCGGCAGATATAGATCCAGAAATGCTAAAGCAAGCACCTGAAAAATTCAGGCGCCTTCCTTTGACGGGACCTGCTCTTATTTCATTGCGCCCCTTGCAGGGAGTCGAGGCACTGGACTCCACAATGCTTGCATTAAATGGGATTCCCCAATCTGTACAACCCGGCCTCTGGCAAGAATATTCTCAAGCAAATCCTAAAATCTTAAGAGAGGCAAACTCCATAGAACAACTGAAGGAGAAATTTCCCGGAAAAGTAGAATTAATAAATGAGAAGATACAACAAACAGGACTATCGCAAGAAAAAATACTCTATCTTCCGCTAATATCCAGAAAAAATGCATGGACAGCGTTATTGGACTCCAGCACAGCAACTCCGGTAGGTTTTATTGATCTAGACTCCTTTTGACACCAACGACAATCTACTATTTAGCCAAATTCAAGAGAAAATCTGCAGACTTGCCTCCGCGCTTCTCCTTTACCCTCACGCCCCCCATCACCATGCCCTTGTCCACCGCCTTGCACATGTCATAAATCGTGAGCAGGGTCACCTGGACGGCGGTCAGGGCCTCCATTTCGACACCGGTAGGCCCCACCGTTTCCACCGTTGCAATACAAAGGACAGCAGACGCATCTGGCAACAGCTCAAACTCCACAGCCACACGCGTCAACGCCAGCGGGTGGCACAGCGGGATCAGGTCACTGGTCTTCTTCGCTGCCATGATGCCGGCGATGCGCGCAATGCCCAGTACGTCACCCTTCTTGGCCGTGCCGCCCTGAATGATGGCCAGTGTGGCGGGCTGCATGGTGATGCGGCCTTCGGCGACCGCGATGCGGTGGGTTGCGGGCTTGGCGGCGACATCGACCATGTGGGCCTGGCCCTGGGCGTCGAAATGGGTGAGGGAAGACATGGCAACTCCTGAAAATGCACTGGCCGGCCCATGGCTGTCCTGGCACGCTGGCCGGACCCGCCATGAACGTTCGGCGAACCGAGGCATCATAGTGGGGTGTTCCACCGCCCGGCATCAAGGTGCAGGGCCCGGCCTTCTGGCCTCTTACCTGCCCATGCATCCATCTCGCCTGAAGACACGTTTCGCCGTCGGCCTGCAGTTGCTGGCGGCCTCTCTCACCATCGCAGCGCATACGCCCGCACAGGCCCAGTTGCGCCTGCCCACGCTGGGCGATGGCGCGGCCACGACGACCAGTGACGAGCGGCGTCTGGGTGACCGCATCATCCGCTCGCTCTACCGCGATCCGGACTACATCGACGATGCGGTACTGCAGGAATATGTGGAGGGCATCTGGCAGCACCTGGTCGATGCGGCACGCACGCGCGGCGAGCTGTCGGACGAGCTGGAGGAGCGCTTTGCCTGGGAGATCCTGCTGGGGCGGGACCGCTCGGTCAACGCCTTTGCGCTGCCGGGCGGCTATCTGGGGGTGCATCTGGGCCTGATCGGCGTGGTCGGCACGCGTGACGAGCTGGCGTCGGTGCTGGCGCATGAGTTGAGCCACGTCACGCAGCGCCACATTGCACGGCTCATTGCCCAGCAGGGCAAGCAGACGCCATTGATGATCGGTTCGATGATTCTGGGCGCGCTGGCTGCCAGCCGCAGCCCTGATGCCGCCATGGCGATGATGATGGGTGGCCAGGCGCTGGCCGTGCAGAATCAGCTCAATTTCTCTCGCGACATGGAGCGCGAGGCCGACCGCATGGGCTACGGGCTGATGGCGCCGGCAGGGTTCGCGCCGCAGGGCTTTGTGACCATGTTCGACAAGCTGCAGCAGGCCAACCGCCTGAATGACAACGGCAGCTGGCCCTATCTGCGCAGCCACCCGCTGACCACGGAGCGCATGGCCGACATGCATTCGCGCCTTCCGCGTGGCGTTGCGCCTGTGCCTGCGCCATCCCTGGAACACGTGATGATGGCCGCACGGGCCCGCGTGCTGTCGCGCCCCGGCGTGGATGTGCTGCGCCAGTGGGCCGAGCAGCCGCGCTCCACCAGCTTTGGCACCCAGCCCGCCGCGCAGCAGGCGGCGCAGCTGTATGCCGCCACGCTGAGCGCCGTGCAATTGCGCGACTGGGCGCAGGCGCGGGAAATGTCGCTGCGTCTGCAGCAGGCCACCGCCTCCAACCCCGATGCCTTGCGGCAGGCGAAGCTGCTGCAGGCCGAACTGGAGTTGACAGCCGGCAAGCCCGGTGCCGCATTGGAGGCGTTGCCGCCTTTGTACCTGCCTGCTGCCGCACCTGCCGAGCCCCGCTACACGGAACCTGGCCTCCCCACGGCGACGGCAAGCGGCCCCAGTCTGGCGACCGTCAATGTGGTCGAAAACCGCGCCGTGCGCAGGCCGGAATTACTGATGCGCACCCAGATCCTGCTGCGCGAGCAGGGCGCCGCCAGCATGGCGGGCCCGCTGCAGACCTGGGTGACGGATCACCCGCGCGATGCCAGCGCCTGGCAACTGCTGGCCCAAGTGCAGCGCGCCCAGGGCCACGAGTTGCGCGCGTTGCGCGCCGAGGCCGAGGCCCAGGTCGCGCACTACGACTACGCGGCCGCGGTGGACCGCTTCAAGGCGGCGCAGGAGCTGGCCCGCAAGGGCGGGCCCAAGGTGGATTTCATCGAAGCCTCCATCGTGGACACGCGGCTGCGTGCCGTGGAGGAGCTGCTAAGGGAACAGGCGCGCGAGAAGTGATTCGATGGCCAGGCCCAGCAGCGAGTAGATGAGCGCGCCCAGCATGGCCGCCCAGAAGCCCGCGACGTGAAAGCCGCTGAGCAGGCCCGAGGCTGCCCAGAACATCAGTCCGTTGACCACGAAGAGAAACAGCCCGACCGTCACGATGGTCACGGGCAGCGTCAGCACCACGAGGATGGGGCGCAGCACCGCATTGAGCAGGCCGATGACCAGCGCCGCGATCATGGCCGAGCTGAAGCTGTTGACCTGCACGCCACCATAGAGATAGGCCACGACCAGCAGGGCACCGGCGCTGAGCAGCCATTTGATCAGGATTTTCATGCGGGCAGCATAGCAGCAGCCGGCAGATCCGGGTTGAGGCGGCGCACTGGAAACTGCGGACTGCGGCGCCCAACGAAAAACGGCATCCCCGATTCCAGGGATGCCGTACCAAAAGTCAGTCTTGGGGAAGACTCCATCCAGCAAAAATGCGCAAGTCGGTTAGCCACAGCGCCGCACCGCCCACCGTCCTTGAAACCGGCGCGCCTTCAAACCAGGGGCGCCGAGCAAGAGCCGCCTCGCGGCAAGGGCGCCGTCCCCCTTGGGGGAAGCGGCGAAGCCGCTCAGCGGGTGAACTGTTCTCAGATCATCGCTTCCTCGAACACCAGGCCCATCAGCGCGCCGATGGCCGCCAGCGTTCCCGGGAGATTCCAGCGCCGGCCCAGCGGGGCGGCAGGCGCCACGGCGGGAGCCGTGGCTTCCTGCTTGGGGCGGCGTGCATCGACGATCTGGGCCGTGCCGTGCTCCTGCTGGAGCTGGGCCACCAGTTCGGCCAGCGGGCCCTTGGCCAGCACCGGAGTGATCCTGCCAGCGCTGTCACCGAACACCGGCAGCAATTGGGCGAACAGCTTGTCGGCCCACTTGCCGCGCCAGCTTTCGCGCGCGCTGTGGCTCACCCATTTGCTGACCCGGTGGGTAATGCGCGGCGCGCAGGCCACCAGCAGCCAGTGCGAGGCCTGGGCCTGCGGCGAGGCGGCCAGGGCCTGTACCAGAGGCAGGGCGTAGGAAGCGTCATCCACGTAGACGATGATGGGGTTCAAAGCAAGTCCTTGTCGAACTGGGTTTGCGGGAGTGGGAGAGGCGGGCGGCCGGGGCCGCCCTTGCCATGGATTGTCGCGAATCGGCGCGGGCGGCCCATCGGGCCAACCCGGCGCCCACCTCAACTTTTCAGCGGATCAGGCTCCGTGGGCACCGGCCTTGGGAGCAGGACGGCGCGAAGCGATGTACTTGCCCAGTGCCAGCACCAGCAGGGCACCGAACACGCTGGCACCGTACTTGAGCATGTCGGTCTGGGGCAGCTTGACCATCCAGTCCCACTTCTCCGTATTGGCGAAGACGGGGTCGGTGACCAGCATGCCGCCGGCAATCCAGCCCAGCAGCATGCCGCCGGCCACGATGATGATGGGGAAGCGCTCCATCAGCTTGATCACGAGCTGCGAGCCCCAGACGATGATGGGGATCGAAATCAGCAGGCCCAGCACCACCAGCAGCATCTGGTGCTCGCCCGAGCTCTGGGCGGCGCCGGCAATGGCGATCACGTTGTCCACGCTCATCACCAGGTCGGCAACGATGATGGTCTTGATGGCGGCCAGCAGCTTGTCGCTGCCCTGGATGTTGTCGTGGCCGTCTTCATCAGGGGCGATCAGCTTGATGCCGATCCACACCAGCAGCAGGGCACCGACGAACTTCAGGAAGGGAAGCGCCAGCAATGTCATCGCGAAGGCGATCAGGATGACGCGCAGGATGATGGCACCCGCCGTGCCCCAGATGATGCCCTTCTTGCGTTGCTCGGGCGGCAGCTTGCGGCAGGCCAGCGCGATCACGACCGCGTTGTCCCCGCCCAGCAGGATGTCGATGATGATGATTTGGCCCAGGGCCACCCAGAACGGGGCGTGAGTCAGAAAGTCCAAGTCCATAAGGTCCTCGCTGTTGAGTAAGGCCGGCGAGAACTCCTCCCTCCTGGAGAAACACCCACCGGCACAGAAAGACCGATGCAACGCCGCAGCGCCTACCCGGGCAAGGACATGCCTGGCTCAGGGGAGAACACATTGATCGACCGTCATCAGGTCCATCAAAGGTCTTGCTCGGCTGCGGCATGCACCGCAACCCGGAAGGCCGGAAGCTTGCGCTTCGTATTGACGACCATTCCGATGCCGGCACCGTGGCTTTGCAAAAACCACCCCCGCCGGCAGAGAGCTACTCCCCTTCGAACCTGTCGATTGCAACACAAAGCCGCCACGGCACGCAAGTGAAAAAACCCTTCATCCCCACGGAAAGCACAAGTCACGCGCCCCCCAGACCATCTGCCTGCATACATCAGATGCTTCACTATCCATAGCAACCCTTGAGCCAACGGAGTGTTGCAGCCGTGCCCGGCCGTGGGCGGGCAGGCGTCTTATCATCGCTGTCCCTTCCCCCTGCCCGTCCATGACCGCACTGCACATCACCGACATCGAAGCCGCCATCAACTACTGGCGCGAGCGCCATCCGTCCCCGGACGGCGTGCTGCTGCAGCCCGAAGTACGGGCCCTGGCCGAGGTGTACGCGCTGATGATCTTCTGGCATGAGACCGAAGTACAGGTTGAGGGCTTTCCCTCGCACGCCATGGCGGCCTGGCTGGCCTGGTACGACACCACGCCCGATACGCCCTGCATCGCCATCTGCTCCACCAGCCAGGGCGACGAAAGATGCAAGGGTTGCGGCCGCAGCTTTGACGAAGTGCAGTTGTGGACCGCGATGGAGCCGGCGCAAAAACGGATGGTCTGGCGCAGGATCACGGCAGAGGGCGACTCCTGGCGTTTCACCCGCTATGCAGAGCGTGCAGCCGAGCGCACGGACACATCGCGCAACTCCGGCTGATTGCTGGCTGATTGCCGACCGATCTGCCGGATACCGCACCGGACCAGTGCGATGTTGCAGACGGCCTAACATCGGTCGCCATGCTGCAGACCGCCGCTTCCTGCCACAGCCACAGCTACCTCCGCCTTTGCGTGCGCCTCACGGCACGTGATGCGGGCGGGACGCGCGTGCCGGCCGGCAAGGCCTGGCCCGCCACGGCCACGCGCCTGCGCGAGCGTGACGCGGCACGGCTGAACATCGGCCCCCGACAGGCCGCACGGTCTTGATGCGCTGCCCTGCGCGGAACCGGGCAGCGTCGCCTCACTGAATCCGCTCTTCTTGCGCCGCCTTCATCCTGAAGCCTGAAGGCGGTCGGATTTTCACGCGTCTGCCCGGCCACAAGGCGAGCCGACGAAGCGAGCCCTGCCGTGACCTGTCTAGCCCCTGCCCCAGCCGGGCCCTCTTTTGCCGGCCCCTCTTTTTCCACGCTCTTGCGACATCTGCGCCATCTGAGCGATACCGTGGCGCATCGCGCCCTGCCCCGCTGCGCGCCACGCCACGTCACCGAGCTGCGCATCGACGTGATGCAGCCGCTGGTGGAGGGCGAGCTCGAAGCCATTCATGAGCGCCTGTACCAGCCCGGCAACAAGCTCCATGGCCTGGAGCGCCGCCCATTGCACGACCCGCAGTTCCAGCTGCACTGGCGTGAAGCCGACGGCGAATGGTTTGCCTACGTGGAGGATATGGAGCGGCGCTGCCTGGCCGGCTACACGGTGTTCAATCGCCTGGTCGAGGTGGACAAGCGCACCGACCGCCGCGTGCGCTCGCCGCATTCGCGCTTTGCACCGGATTACCAGCGGCGCGGCATTGCCAGCGCCGTGTATCGCAGCGTGCTGGACAAAGGCACTTGCCTGGTCAGCGGTGCACGCCAGTCGCCAGGCGCCCACGGCCTGTGGAACCATCTGGCGCGAACCTATGACGGTCGCTATGTGGGCATTGCGGACAGCAAGTCGCTCATCCATCTGGGCCGCAATGTGCCGGACGATGTCATGGACCGCCTGTCCACGCGCCGCATGCTGCTGGGCGCGGGCTGGACCGTGGAGTCCTTTGCCCAGGCCGTCCGGATGCAGTTGCCTGGCTGAGGCACAGGCCTGAGCGAAAGCCCGCTTACTTCCAGCGCAGCGGCTCGATGAAGACCGTGCCCAGGTTGCTGCTGAGCGTCAGCGCGCCTTCCTGGATGGTGGCCTGCAGCTGCATGCTGCGCTCGGCCAGTTCCGCCAGGGACTGGGATGTTTCGGAAGGAATGCGCCAAACCTGCAGCTTGCCCAGCCGCGCCAGCTTGCCCTCCAGGCCCTTCCACCAGACCTCGGCCGCATGGTGAAAGGCGTAGAGCACCACCGCATCGGACTTGTTGCAGGCCTTGGCGATGGGCTTTTCCTCGGGCTGGCCGACCTCGATCCACAGGCGCTTGGCGCCCGTGAAGTCGGTCAGCGAGACATCGGGGTCTTCGGGATCGGACAGGCCTGCGCCAAACGCCAGCGTCCCGTCGCCCTTGCACATGTCATTGAGCTGGTGTGCATTGAGGGCCAGGGCCACCAGGCGCACCATCATGCGTTCGTCCGTCTCGCTGGGATGGCGCGCCAGGGTCAGCGAATGGTCGGCGTAGTAGCCGTGGTCGATGTCGGCGATGGACAGGTTCGCCTTGAAGATGGTGGATTTGAGGGCCATGAGAAAACCTGGGACAGCGCATGGCCATCAGGAGGCCAGATGCGCAGGAATATCGAGGGAGGAGACAGTCGGCTTGCGTGGCTTGAAGGCCAGCGCCTTCTTTTCGACAAGGTGCCAGGACAGCATCGCCAATAGGCCAGCCCCCACAAGACTGCAGGCCAGCGCCGCCACAAAGCCGATCCGGCCTGAAAAGTACCAGACCACTGCCTGCTGAACGGGAAAGGCGTAAATGTACAGGCCGTAAGACAAATCACCAAAGCGACCAGCTTGTCGTAGCAGGGGTGTGCTGGCGGAGCCCAGCATCACCGCCAGCACGGCCATTGCCAGCAAAGGCGCTTGCAGCACCAGGATCAGAGGCCCCGTGGCATGCAGCAGCACGCAGCCGGCCAGCAACAAGGCAAGGGCCGGCATCCGCCGGGAGATCCAGAGATGGCGCCAGCATGCCAGCGTGGCGCCGAGCGAGAACACCATCGCATACTGCAGCGCGAACGACCATTCAGGCATGGGCTCGCCGGGAGCGATGCTGTAACGTCGCCAAAGCGCCACCATCAATGCCACAAAGATCAAGGGTGCGGTATGACGCCAACGCAGCAGGCCCAGACTACCTGCTACGCCCAGCGCCACATAGCAGCCGACCTCCAGAGGAATGGTCCACAGCGGGCCGTTGACTGCTGTGCGCAGCACATTCGTCTCGAATACGCCAGGCAGCTCATATCGCGTCTGCAGCCAGAGATTGCTGAAATAGCTCCAGGTCAGCGGATGCGCGAAATACGCGTCCAAGGACAGCGAACTCACCAGCGGCCCCAGTGCCAGCGCACACAAGACCACGGCAGCAGTCAAGCCCGGCCAAATGCGCAACCCCCTGCGCATCGCGAATCGGCCCAGGTGTGGATCTGCCAGCCAGGACAGCATCACCAAATAGCCGCTGATGGCAAAAAAAATGACAACGCCCACGGCCCCGGGCTTGTCGTAAAGCAGCGTCGGGATGGGCATCCCAAGGACCGCGAACTGGTGGCTCCAAATGACCAGCAGGGCTGCCAGCAGCCTGAAGGCATCGAAATTGTTGGAGCGCAGGGCAGTTTCGGACCCTGGGATCACCTGCATCAACTCAAACGCGGCGAGCCAGCTCGGCCGCCTTGCCCACGTAGGAGGCAGGCGTCATGGCCAGCAGGCGGTCCTTGTCGGCCTGGGGAATTTCCAGGCCGTTGATCAGGCGGTGCAGGTCTTCGGCCTGCACGGTCTTGCCGCGCGTGACTTCCTTGAGCTTTTCGTAGGCGCCCTGCACGCCGTAGCGGCGCATGACGGTCTGGATGGGCTCGGCCAGCACTTCCCAGGCGTGGTCCAGGTCTTCCTGCAGGCGCTCTTCGTTGAGCTCGAGCTTGTTCAGGCCCGTCATCAGCGAACTGTAGGCCAGCGTGGCATAGCCCATGGCCACGCCGATATTGCGCAGCACGGTGGAGTCGGTCAGGTCGCGCTGCCAGCGCGAGATGGGCAGCTTTTCGGCCAGGTGCTTGAGCAGGGCGTTGGCCAGGCCCAGATTGCCTTCGGCGTTCTCGAAGTCGATGGGGTTGACCTTGTGCGGCATGGTGGACGAGCCGATCTCGCCGGCCTTCAGGCGCTGCTTGAAGTAGCCCAGGGACACATAGCCCCAGACATCGCGCGAGAAGTCGATGAGGATGGTGTTGGCGCGCGCGATGGCGTCGAACAGCTCGGCCATGTAGTCATGCGGCTCGATCTGGATCGAGTAGGGCTGGAAGCTCAGGCCCAGGCCCTGGGGCTCGGGCGACTCGATCACCTTCTTGCTGAAGGCTTCCCAGTCGAACTCGGGCCAGGCCGACAGGTGGGCGTTGTAGTTGCCGACGGCGCCATTCATCTTGGCCAGCAGCTTGACCTCGGCGATGCGGGCAGCGGCCTTTTCCAGGCGCACCAGCACGTTGGCGATTTCCTTGCCCACGGTGGTGGGGCTGGCGGTCTGGCCATGCGTGCGGCTGAGCATGGGCACGGCCGCGTAGGCGTGGGCCATCTCGCGCAGCTTGGCGGTGATGCCCGTCAAGGCCGGCAGCAGCACGCTGTCACGGCCGGCGCGCAGTTGCAGCGCATGGCTGGTGTTGTTGATGTCCTCGCTGGTGCAGGCGAAGTGCACGAACTCGGCGGCCTTGAGCAGTTCGGGACGGCCGTCGAACTTGCCCTTGATCCAGTACTCCACGGCCTTGACGTCGTGGTTGGTGGTCTTTTCGATGTCCTTGATGGCCACGGCATCGGCCTCGGAGAAGTTCTTCACCAGATCCTGCAGATAGACGCGGGCGCCTTCGGTCAGGGGCTTGAACTCGGCAAAGCCGGCGTCCGACAGGGCGATGAACCAGGTCACCTCCACCTGCACGCGGCGGTGCATGTATCCCATCTCGCTCATGATCGGGCGCAGAGGAGACAGTTTGGCGGCGTAGCGGCCGTCGAGCGGGGACAGGGCGGAGATGTGCGGCAGATTCATGGGCCGTGATTGTAGGTGCGCGCGGCAAAAACGGGGGCTGCAGGGGGAGATCGCCGGGCAGCGCATAGAATCGGCTGCCCGCCCATGGGCCGCCTCTTCGCCACGGAAAACAGCCATGAAACTGATAGGTTCCTCCACCAGCGCCTACGTACGCAAGGTACGCGTCGTACTGGCCGAGAAAAGGCTCGACTATCAGTTCGTCGAGGAAAACCCCTGGAGCCGCGAGCTGTCGCCCGGCACCGGCAACCCGCTGGGCAAGGTGCCGCGCCTGGTCATGGACGGCAGCGATGCCATGTTCGACTCGCGCGTGATCGTCGAATATCTGGACACACTTTCCCCGGTAGGCAAGCTGATCCCGGGCACAGGCCGCGAGCGTGCCGAGATCAAGACCTGGGAAGCCCTGGCCGATGGCGTGCTGGACGCCGGAGCCCTGGCCCGACTCGAAGCCACCTGGGATGGCCGCAGCGAAGAGCAGCGTTGCCAGGCCTGGATAGACCGCCAGCTCGCCAAGGTGCGCGCCGCACTGAACGTGATGTCCCAGGGCCTGGGCGACAAGCCCTATTGCTGCGGCATCCACTTCACCCTGGCCGACGTGTGCGTGGGCTGCGCGCTGGGCTGGCTGGACTTTCGCTTTCCCGAGCTGGACTGGCGCGCCGACCACCCCAATCTGGCTGCCTTGCAGGCCAAGCTGGCGGAACGCGCCAGCTTTGCGGCCACGCGCCCGCCCCAGCCCTGAAAGCGGGTCAACCCCGCAACGACAACTGCAGCGGCGACAAAAAAGGCCACCCGATGGGTGGCCTTTTTGCTGGCATAAAAAAGTTGCGAAGCATCCCGAAACGAATAAAGAGAGGGAGGGAGGAGAAGCGCTTCGGGCGGAACAGTTCAGGACTGTGGCCCCAGAGGCTTCGCAACGTGAAATTCGGTCTGTATGCCCTCTCTCGTCAACCTGTCCAATAGATGAGCTACTTTTGCAGAAGTTCCAGGGGTCCGGGGCGGGAAAAATGTAACATTTTGACGAGGAGCGTCATCCTGCTGTAGGCCATCTTCGACGGATGCTGACGGGACGGCATCCTCATCCCAGCATGGCCCCCGTGAAAACCGCTTCCCACAGGGCCTTGACCGGCGCACTGAGCGGTTCGGCCTGGCCCGGTACCAGTTGGGCCGTTCGCTCGTCCAGCCGCGCCACGTGCTGCAGGCGGCGCAGTTCACGGTAGGCCCGGGCGGCCTGCTGGCCCACGCCTGCAGGCAGCAGGCCCGCCTCTTCCGCACGCTGCAGCAGCGCGATGTTGCCCAGGTTGGCCATCAGCCCCGGATGCAGGGCCGATTGCGAGAGAACCAGGTACTGGACCGCGAACTCCACATCGACCATGCCGCCGGGACTGTGCTTGACGTCGAAGAGGCCGCCGCGCACCGGATGCGCAGTGCGCACGCGTTCGCGCATGGCCACGATCTCGTCGCGCAGGGCCGCGGCGTCGCGCGGCGCGGTGATCACGGCCTCGCGCACGGCGTCGAAGCGGGCCTGCAGATCGTCGCTGCCCAGCACGAAGCGCGCCCGCGTCATGGCCTGGTGTTCCCAGGTCCATGCCGTGTTGCTGCCGCGCTGCTGCTGGTAGTTGGCATAGGAGGCGAAGCTGGTCACCAGCAGGCCCGAGTTGCCGTTGGGGCGCAGCGCGGTGTCGATCTCGAACAGATCGCCCTCGCCCGTCTTGACGGCCAGCCAGTTGATGAGCTTGCGCACAAAGGCGGCATAGATCTCGGAGGCGTGCTCGTCGTCGTCATCGAAGACGAAGACGATGTCCAGGTCGCTGCCGTAGCCCAGCTCCTTGCCGCCGAGCTTGCCGTAGCCAATGATGGCGAACTGCGGCGACTCGCGGTGGCGGTTCTTGAGCCGGCTCCAGCACCAGCTGGCCGTCACGCGCAGCACGCAGTCGGCCAGCGCACTGAGGTCGTCCGCCACCTGCTCGACCGTGATGCGGCCCTCGATATCACGCGCCAGCGTGCGGAAGACCTCGGCATGGTGGGCACGGCGCAGCAGGTTCAGCAGGGTTTCGTCGTCGTCCTCGCCCGTGGTCTGCAGCGCGGCCAGGCGCAGGGCCAGCTCATGCTCGAAATCCATGGGAGAGAAGCGCTCGCCCAGCATGGCGTCGTTGGCCAGCTCGTCGATCACGCCCGGGTGCTGCTGCAGGTAGCGCGCGGGCCAGCGCGCCGCGCCCAGCAGGTCCAGCAGCCGCTCGTGCACGGCAGGGCGCTCCAGCAGCAGGGCCAGATAGCTTTCGCGGCGCAGCAGCGGCTCCAGCCAGTTCAGAAAGCGCACTGCGGCGTCTTCGGGCACGCTGCGCTCGGCCACCCATTGCGCAGTGCGCTGCACAAGGCGGAACAGCCGGCCGCGCGCCTCGTCGCGCAGGTTGGCGATGCGGGCGTTGCCGCGCCAGTCGGCCACGTGGGCGGCCAGGGCGGGCGGCAGCTGCTCCATGAGCCCATCGATCTCGCGCGGCGTTCCTCCCTGTGCAGGGCTGCGGGCGCCGTTGCAGCGGCCCGCGCTGCATTGCGGCGGGGCCGAGCCGCCGAGCAGGGTGTCGAACTCCTCGGCCACCTTTTCGCGGTGGGCGTCGAACTGGTGCAGGAAGGCGCAGGTATCGGCAAAGCCCATGGTGCGCGCAATCCATTCCAGGTCATCGTCGCGCGTGGGCAGCACGTGGGTCTGCTGGTCGTCCAGGTACTGGATGCGGTGCTCGACACGGCGCAAAAAGGTATAGGCCGCGCCCAGGGCGTCGGCAACCTCCTGGCTCATGAGGCCGGCGCGTGCCAGGCGCCCCAGCGCCTCCAGCGTGGGGCGGCAGCGCAGCTCGGGGAACTGGCCGCCGCGCACCACCTGCAGCAATTGCACGGTGAACTCGATCTCGCGGATACCGCCGCGCGAGAGCTTGACGTCGTTGGAGCGGCCGGGATGGCCTGCGCTGCGCCGCGCGGCATGCTCGCGGATCTGGCGGTGCAGCGAACGCAGCGCATCGAAGACCGCGTAATCCAGGTAGCGGCGAAAGACGAAGGGCAGGACCACGGCACGCAGCGCCTGCACCTGCGTGGAGCGCACGCTGTCCATGGGCGCCACCACCCGGCTCTTGAGCCAGGCGAAGCGCTCCCACTCGCGGCCATGGGTCTGCAGATACTCCTCCAGCGAGGCCAGCGAGACAGCCGACGGCCCCGAGTTGCCGTTGGGACGCAGCGCCAGGTCCACGCGGAACACGAATCCGTGCTCGGTGGTGTCGCCGATCAGTCCATAGATGCCTTTGACAACGCGCGCGAAGTACTCATGGTTGGACAGAACGCCGCGCCCGTCGGGCAGGCCGGCCGTGTCGCCGTCCTGCTCGTAGACGTAGATAAGGTCGATGTCGCTGGAGACATTGAGCTCGCGCGCGCCCAGCTTGCCCATGCCGATGATCCACAGCTGAACGGGCCGGCCCTCGGGGCCCTGCGGTGCGCCATGGCGCGCATCGAGTTCGGCGCGCACCTGGATGCAGGCGCGCTCCAGCGCCAGCTCGGCCAGCTCGGTCACGGCCCGCGTGACCACGGCCAGCGGCGCCTGCTGCTCGCAGTCGAGCACCATGGTTCGCTCCATGACCAGCTGGCGCAGCACGCGCAGGGCGGCCGACAGGTCCAGCCCGCGCTCCAGCAGCGCCGCCAGGGCCTGCTCCATGGAGGCGCGCTCGGGCGGGCCCGGCGGCAAAAGGCTCAGCTCGTCGCCATAGCGACGGTGCAGCCGTTGGTGAAAACGGGAATAGGCGGCCTGTGCGGTGACATTCAAGGCCGTACCTGCCATTGCGTGCTCTGAGGATTGCATACGGAACGCGAAAGAAGCGGCCACTCACGCGCAGAGGGATTGCAGCAACCCTTGGTTACCGCCCAGGCCCTGGGGGCGCCGGTCATAATTCCCGTCATAGCTGATGCCGCCGATGATCGAACCGAAACCGCACCCCACACGCCTGACCCGTTGGATGGCCGGCCTTGCGCGGTGGTCACTGGGGCTGGTCCTGGCCTTCTGGCTGGTCCTCGCCTCCGTGTGGGGGGTGCTCCATGGCTGGATTGTGCCGCGAATCGGCGAATGGCGTCCTCAGCTGGAATCCCTGGCCTCACGCACGCTGGGCCTACCGGTTCGCATAGGCAGCATCACGGCCCGCAGCGAGGGATTGGTCCCCCGCTTCGAGCTGGGCGACGTGGTGGTGCAAGACCCCGAACATTCGGCAGACGCCCTGCGCCTGCCCAGCGTGGTGGTGGCCGTTTCGGCCCGCTCGCTGATGCGCCTGGGCGTGGAGCAGATCTATATCGACCGCCCCGAACTCATGGTCCGCCGCGCGGCCGATGGCCGTGTCTTCGTGGCCGGCATCGAGATCAGCCCTTCATCCGGCGGGGACAATGCCGCCGCCGACTGGCTGTTTTCCCAGACCGAGCTGGCCCTGCGCGGCGGCAGCCTGCTGTGGGTGGACGAGCTGCGCCAGGCACCGCCGCTGGCCTTGCGCGATGTGGACCTGGTACTGCGCAACAAGGGCTGGAGCCACGGAATGCGCCTGGATGCCACGCCGCCCGAAGGCTGGGGCGAGCGCTTCATGCTCGCCGGCCTGTTCCGCGAGCCGCTGCTGTCCACGCACGAGGGCAACTGGCAGCGCTGGAGCGGACAGGCCCACGCGATGTTCACGCAGATCGACCTGTCCCGGCTCGGGCAGTACATGGATACGTCCGACCTGCGCCTGCAGCAGGGCCGGGGCGCAATGCGCGCCTGGATCGACCTGCGCCAGGGCCAGCCCGTGGGCGCCATGGCCGATGTGGCGGTGAATGCCCTGCAACTGCAGTGGCGCGAAAACCTGGAGCCGCTGCAGTTGCAGGCGCTGACGGGCCGGCTGAGCGTGCAGCATCAGGATGGCTGGCGCTTCGCGGCGCAGAACCTGGAATTCTCCACGGGCGACGGCCTGCACTGGCCGGCAGGCAATCTGCGTGCGCGCTACAGCCCTGCGGGCGCCAGCACGCAGGGAGCGCTGGGCGAGCAGGGCGAGTTCCAGGCCGATGGCATCGACCTGGCCATCCTCGCCCAGTTGGGCCAGCGCCTGCCGCTGCCCGAGCAGCTGCAGCGCCATCTGGCCGGCATGGCCCCGGCCGGCCAGCTGCGCCAGTTCCAGACAAGCTGGCGCGGCCCGCTGCAGGCTGTGCAGCAGTACAAGGCCAGCGGCGAGCTGCAGCAGTTGTCGATCGACGGCGTGGCATCGTCCGAAGGCCCCACGAAGCCGGGCATGCCCGGCATCAAGGGCCTGAACGCGCGCTTCTCGCTGGACCAGGACGGCGGACAGGCCCAGCTGGAGATGGAGGGCACGGCCCGGCAACCGGCTGCGCTGACCTTCCCCGGCGTATTCGAGGAGCCCGAGATTCCATTGCACCGCCTGCAAGCCAGCCTGCGCTGGCAGTTGCGCGGCCAGGCCATCAGCGTGCAAGTGCCCAACCTGCGCTTTGCCAACGATGACACCGAGGGCGAGGCCCGTGCGCAATGGCACACTGGCGACGGCAGCGACAGGCAGCCGCGCTTTCCCGGCGTGCTCGACCTGCAGGGCCAGTTGCGCAACGCCGACGGCACGCGCGTGCACCGCTACCTGCCGCTGGAGATTCCCGCCGATGCGCGCCACTACGTGCGAGAGGCCATCCACGCCGGGCGCGCAAGCACGGTGAACTTCAAGGTGCGCGGCAACCTGGACCACGTGCCGGCCGAAAAGCCCAGCCAGGGCGAGTTCCACATCGCGGCCAAGCTGCATGACGTGCACTATGAATATGTGCCGCCCCATCTGCTCACGCATGGCGAGGCGCCCTGGCCGGCCCTGGTCGATCTGTCCGGAGAGCTGGTCTTTGACCGCTCCTCCATGTCCGTGCGCAATGCGCGCGGCCAGTTCGCCGGCTATCCGCAGCTGCAGATGCGCGACATCCAGGCCAGCATTCCCGACCTGGCCCACACCGAGGTGGCCGTCACCGCCAAGGGCCAGGGCCCGCTGGCCGACATGCTGGGGGTGGTCAGGACTTCGGCACTGTCGGCTCTCACAGGACATGTGCTGGACGGCAGCGAGGCCACGGGCGCCGCGCAACTGGCCCTGCAGCTGCACCTGCCCATCGACCATCTGGACCGCAGCAAGGTGTCCGGACAGGTCACGCTGGCGGGCAACTCCCTGCAGCTCGATGATCAGACGCCCCATCTGAGCCAGCTGCGCGGGGCCGTCAAGTTCTCAGAAACCGGCTTCTCGCTGGCCGGCCTGCAGGCGCGCGCGCTGGGCGGGGAGCTGCGCGCCGATGGCGGCATGCAGGCGCTGGCGCGCAATGCGCCGGCCACCGAATCCTCCGTGAAGGTGCGTGTGCAGGGCACGGCCACGGCACAGGGGCTGCGCGACGCCAGGGAGCTGGGCTGGGTGGCCGACCTGGCCCGCCATGCCGAGGGCCAGTCGCCCTACTCACTGCTGCTGAAGGTGCGGCGCGGAACACCCGAAATCCAGGTCCAGTCCAGCCTGCAAGGCATGCGCATCCACCTGCCCGCCCCGCTGGGCAAGGCGGCGGAATCCAGCCAGCCCTTGGCCGTGAGCCATCAGCTCGCACCGGACTCCTTCGCCTCGCCCGATGCTCCGTTGCGCGACCAGATCAGCGTGCAACTGGGCGATACGGGCTCGGTGTTCTATGAGCGCGACATCAGCGGCAAGCACAGCCGTGTGCTGCACGGCAGCATCCTCATAGGCCAGGAAGCGGGCACGGCATCCACTTCGGGCCAGGGCGTGCAGGCCCACGTGCAGCTGCCGCTCTTCAATCTCGATGACTGGCTGGCACTGGCACCGCAGTCCAGCGGCGCCAAGCCGGAGCCCGCCGATGCCGCAGACCCTGCACGCGAGTACCTCCCCGACCGGCTGACCCTGCGCGTCAAGCAGCTGCAGGCCAAGGGGCGGCAGCTGCACGACGTGGTGGCGGGCATCTCGCGCGATGGCGGCTCGTGGCACAGCAATCTCACCTCCCAGGAGCTGGATGGTTACGTGGGCTTTCGTGAAGGCACGGATGCCCAGCCCGAGGGGCAGCTGGTCGCCCGGCTGTCGCGCCTGACGGTGCCGGAGGCCAAGTCCGAACGCGTGGACGCCCTGTTCAGCGAAGGGCCGCGCCAGCTGCCGGCGCTGCAGATCGTGGTGGACGACATGCACCTGTCGGGCCACGCGCTGGGCCGCCTGGAGGTCGAGGCCCGCAACCGCCCTGTGCCCGGCAACGCGGCGGCGCGCGAATGGCAGCTGTCGCGCTTCAACATTTCCACGCCCGAGGCCACGCTGACGGCCAACGGCCAGTGGCGCCTGCCCCAGGGGCAGTCCGAGCATCCGGGGCGCAGCCAGCTGCAGTTCCAGCTGGACCTGCGCGACGTGGGCAAGCTGCTCACGCGCTTCGATATGCCTGGCGTGGTGGGCAACGGCAAGGGCGTGCTGCAGGGATCGGCGGGCTGGACGGGCTCGCCCATCACGCCCGATTTCCGCAGCCTCTCGGGCTCCATGCACCTGGATGTGCAGACCGGCCAGTTCCTGAAGGCCGAACCGGGCCTGGCCAAGCTGCTGAGCGTGCTCAGCCTACAGGCGCTGCCACGCCGGCTGACGCTGGATTTCCGCGATGTCTTCAGCAACGGCTTCGCCTTCGATTTCATGCGCGGCGATGTGCAGATCACCGATGGCGTGGCGCGCACCAACAACATGCAGATGAAGGGCGTCAACGCCGCCGTGCTGATGGAGGGCACGGCCGACCTGGTCCAGGAGACGCAGAATCTGCATGTGGTGGTGGTGCCCGAGATCAACGCCATGACCGCCTCGCTGGTGGCCACGGCCATCAATCCCGTGGTCGGCCTGGGCAGCTTTCTGGCGCAGGTGCTGCTGCGGGGCCCGTTGATCGCGGCGGCCACCAAGGAATTTCGCATCGACGGCAGCTGGGACGATCCCCAGGTCACGGCCTTGCCGCGCCGCCGGGCAGCGATGCCCTCTGACACACCATCGCGCACGCCCTCCATCGCCACCGAGTCAGCCCCTTCAGGAGAGAGCCCATGAAAATCGCAGCCCTGCAAATGGTGTCGGAACCCGATGTGCGCGCCAACCTCGACCAGGCGCTGGCACTGCTGCGCCAGGCGCGCGAGCAGGGGGCCGAACTCGCGGCCCTGCCCGAGTATTTCTGCGCCATGGGCCTGCGCGACACCGACAAGCTGGCCTACCGCGAGAGCTTCGGCGCAGGCCCCATCCAGGACTTCCTGCGCCGCGCAGCACGCGAACTGCAGCTGTGGATCGTCGGCGGCACCCTGCCCCTGGTGGCCGATGACGATGCCCACGTGCTCAACAGCTCGCTGGTGTTCTCGCCCCAGGGCGAATGCGTGGCGCGCTACGACAAGATCCACCTGTTCCACTACGACAATGGCCGCGAGCGCTACACGGAAGCCGCCGTGGTACAGGCCGGCCATACGCCCGTGACCTGCGACATCACCTCGCACGAGGGCGAGTCCTGGCGCCTGGGCCTGAGCGTGTGCTACGACCTGCGCTTTCCCGAGCTGTACCGCCGACTGGCCGAGCAGGGCGCCGACCTGCTGCTGGTGCCCGCCGCATTCACCCACATCACGGGTCTGGCCCACTGGGAGGTACTGCTGCGCGCCCGCGCCATCGAAAACCAGGCCTACCTGCTGGCGCCCGCCCAGGGCGGCCACCATGAGAACGGCCGCCGCACCTGGGGCCACAGCCTGCTGGCCGACCCCTGGGGCATGGTGCTGGCGCAGCAGGCCGAGGGCGCCGGCGTGGTGCTGGGAGAGATCAGGCGCGAGCGCCTGGCGCATGTGCGCCGCCAGCTCCCGGCCCTGGAGCACCGCGTCCTGTGAATCCGCTGCACCTGTCCACGCCCGCTCCTGCCGAAGGCCGCTGGCCCTGGCGCCGCTGGCGCACCGCCTGGCGGCGCTGGTCGCTGTGGAGCCTGCTGGTCGCTCTGGTGGCCAGCATGCTCATCACCATGGTCTGGCTGGCCGGACGCTACGAGGCCTCCCAGGTCCAGGACAAGCTGGAGCGCGACACCGCCAATGCCGTGGCCGACATACGCGCCGCGCTCAACCGCAACCTGCAGGACCTGCAGGCGCTGAACGCGCCCGACAACGATCCCGCCGAGTGGAAAACCCGCGCCGCCGAGCTGCTGCAGGTGCGCCGCGAGCTGATGCGCATCGAATGGCGCGATGCAGGCCTGCAGATCCGCTCCCATGCCGAGACGCCCTACCGCAACGTGCAGTGGGAAGACCAGCTGCGCACGAACAACACCCACCCCGAGGCCGTGCTGACCTGCACCCACGCGCGCCGCCTCAACGGCCCGGCCTACTCGCCCAGCTACTTCCAGCTGCTGGCCGAAGGCCTTGGCACGGAGATGATGGAGGTCTGCCTGCCCCTGACGCAAAGCGGCCACATCATCGGCTTTGTCATCGGCACCTACAGCCTGCAAAGCCTGCTGATCACCCAGGTCAGCAAGAACCTGCCGCGCACCCAGGAAGTGTCCTTCACCGAGCCGGACGGCACGCGCCTGGCCCTGCTGGGCGCCTCCTGGCGCGGCACCCGCATGTTCACGGCGCAGCAGCTGCTGGACCTGCCGGGCAGCACCCTGGTGCTGCGCATGGACAGCTGGCACCGCGCGCCCAGCGTGTTCCCCAACGTGCTCACTGCCCTGGTGACGCTGATGTCCATCGCCCTGGTCTCCGTGGTCGCCGTGCTGGTGCGCGACAACCGCCGACGCCTGCGCGCCGAGCGCGATCTGGGCGATGCGCTGGCCTTTCGCAAGGCCATGGAGGACTCGCTGGTCACGGGCCTGCGCGCGCGCGATCTGCAGGGCCGCATCAGCTATGTGAACCCGGCCTTCTGCAGCATGGTGGGCTTCACGGCCGAGGAATTGCTGGGACTGAGCATTGCACCCTACTGGCCGCCCGAGCGCGCCGAAATCTACGCGCGCCGGCGCGACAGCCGCCTGTCCGGCAACGCACCGCCACCGCGCGAGGGCCACGAAAGCATCTTCATGCGCAAGGACGGAACGCGCTTTCCGGTGTTGATCTTCGAGGCGCCGCTGATCAACGCCCAGGGCCAGCACACCGGCTGGATGAGTGCCTTCATCGACATCAGCGAGCAAAAGCGCATGGAAGAGATCTCACGCGCCTCGCAGGAGCGCCTGCAGGCCACGGCCCGCCTGGCCACGGTGGGCGAGATGGCCTCGCTGCTGAGCCATGAACTCACCCAGCCGCTGGTGGCCATCTCCAGCTACGCCACGGGATCGCTGAACATGCTGGGGAGCGACGATGACACGGGTGCGGGTGCGGGCGGCGCCATCTCGGGCAATGAAGCCCGGCTGCGCCAGCAACTGCAGGACCTGCGCATGGCCATGGAGCGCATCAGCTTCCAGGCCGACCGCGCAGGCCGCGTGATCAAGAGCGTGCGCGATTTCGTGCGGCGGCGCGACCAGTCCCGCGAAGTCATAGGCGCCGCCGAACTCATAGACGCCGTGCTGCCGCTGATCAGCCTGCAGGCACGCAACCTGGGCGTGCGTGTGACCACCGACATCGAGCCCGGCCTCTCGCCCGTGCTCTGCGATCCGACCATGATCGAGCAGGTGCTGCTCAACCTGGCGCGCAACGGCATGCAGGCCATGGACTCGCCCGAGACCATGGAGCGCGAGCTGCAGCTGCGCGTGCGCCGTGCGGCCGCCAGCACGCGCCGCAGCTGGGTGGAATTCGCGGTCATCGACTGCGGCAGCGGCATTCCCCAGCATGTGGCGGAGCAGCTGTTCACGCCCTTTTTCACCACGCGCAACGAGGGCATGGGCCTGGGCCTGAGCCTGTGCCGCACCGTGGTCGAGCAGCATGGCGGCCACCTGCAGCACAGCCCCCACAGCCCGCGCGGAACCGTCTTCGCCTTCACGCTGCCGGCGCACAGCCCCGCGCAGGTGCAGGCATAGATGGAACAAATGGAACAATAGGCCCATGGAACCTGTACCCGACGCCACCGTCTACATCGTCGACGACGACACCGATGTCCGCGAAGCGCTGGCCTGGCTGCTGCGCTCGCGCCGCCTGCTCAGCGAATGCTATGCCAGCGCAGAGGCCTTCGATGCCATGCTGCAGTCGCGCCCGCCGCCGCGCAATCCCTGCTGCCTGCTGCTGGACATGCGCATGGGCGGCATGAGCGGGCTGGCGCTGTTCAACCTCATGCTGGAACGCAACCAGATCGCAGGCATGCCCGTGATCTTCCTGACCGGCCATGCCGACGTGCCCACGGCCGTGGACACCGTCAAGCGCGGTGCCTTCGACTTCTGCGAGAAGCCATTCTCGGACAATGCCCTCGTGGACCGCATCGAACAGGCGCTGGAACTGTCGGCCCAGCACCAGGCCGAAACCCGTGCGCGCGAAGCCGTGCGCGCACGCTTGAACGAGCTGACGGAACGCGAGCGCGACGTGATGCGCCTGGTGGTCGAGGGCATTCCCAACAAGCTCATCGCCGACCAGCTGGACATCAGCGTGCGCACCGTCGAGGTTCACCGCGCGCGCGTCTTCGACAAGATGCAGGTCAAGTCGGCCGTTGAACTGGCCAACCTGCTGCGCACACACGACTGACCCCTTCAGAAATACGTGGCAATCACGTCCACCACGTCATAGCGGTCATCGACGACGGCCAACTGCCGCCATTTGTCGAAGGTAAGGCAGGGGTGCGAGATGTCGAAGGCCAGCATGTCGCCTATGCGCAGGCCATCGCCCTCGGCCACCGTCAGAAAGGCATGCTGGTCCATCATGGCCGTGACCTCCCAATGCGGGGGGGCCGCCACGGGCGCGGCATCGCCAGGGCGGTAGCGCAGAGCGGCCCGGGGAGGCACGGCCTCGAAGGCCGTATCGCGCTTGCCAAGCGCCACGATGGCGCGGCCGGGCTCGGGCAGCGACTGCACATAGGCCCAGACCTGCAGCGCAGGCTGCAGGCTGGCACGCATCTGCTGCGCCACGGGATTGGTCTGGTCGATGCGCCGCTGCGCTGCCTGGTAGATGCCTGCGTCATGCGTGAGATAGCAGCCCGGGCGCAGCACCAGATCCATCGGGCCGCCAATGTCGGCCTTGCCGAACTCCTGGGCAACCACGTCATACCAGGCCGATCCGGCGCCGGTGAGCACGGCCGGGCTGCGCTGCAGCCGGCCCTCGCCCGCCAGCCGCTGCAGCCAGTCCACGGCGCGCTGCAGCAGGGTACGGATGGGCTCTTCTTCCTTGAGCACGCCCTCGTAGACCTCGATCCCGGCCAGCCGCACGCCGGCACCGGCCCGGGCCAGCGCGTCCAGCAGCGGCTGCATCTGCGCATCGGAGCGCACACCCGTGCGCCCGCCAGGCGGGCCCAGTTCGATCAGCACCTGCACGGACCGGCCCGCTGCGCCAAAAAAGGCAGCCAGTTGCTCGACCTGCTCGGCACAATCGACCAGGCAGAAGAACTCGAAGCCGGGATCGGCCAGCAGCTCGGCCACGGCCGCCATGTTGCGCCGGCCTATCAACTGGTTGGCCATGAGTACGCGGCGCACGCCATGGGCATGGGCCACGCACGTCTGCTGGGCGGTGGCCAGCGTGATGCCCCAGGCGCCCGCGTCGATCTGCTGGCGGAACAGGCGGGGCGCCATGGTCGTCTTTCCGTGGGGCGCAAGCTGGGCGCCATAGGCATCCACAAAGCGCTGCATCCAGGCCAGGTTGTGCGACAGGCGCGACTGCGACAGCACGGCCACCGGCAGGCTCAAGTCTTCCCGCAGCAGGTTCCAGCCCCGCGCGGCAGCGTCCTGCGGCGTGCAGGCTGCGGACAGCGCGCCCAGGCCCTTGTCGAGCGGGCTGACCACGTCGACCACGCCAGCTGTGCTTGCTTCACTCATACGACTCCCCATTGATGGATGGGAGCCAGCATAGGGCAATGCCGGTGCCCGCCCACGCAAAAACGCCCCGCGTCGCGGGGCGTTGCATCTGGCGAAGAGCCCGGATCAGCGGGGCTGCTGGTACTGCGGCTGCTGTTGATACTGAGGCTGCTGCTGGTGCTGCTGCGGGATCTCGCCCACGAAGATCTCCACGCGGCGGTTCATGGCACGGCCGCTGGCCGAGTCGTTGGAAGCCACGGGCTGGTGCGAGCCACGGCCTTCGGTGGCGATGCGGGCGCCCGAGACGCCGCGCATGGTCAGGTAGTTGCGCGTGCTGTTGGCGCGGTCCAGCGACAGCGGATTGTTGATGGCGTCAGAGCCGGTGCTGTCCGTGTGGCCGATGATGCGCACCTCGGCATTGGGGTTGTTGCGCAGGCCTTCGGCGAAGCGGTCCAGGATGGGAGCGAAGTTGCCCTTGATGTCGGACCGGTTGGTATCGAACGAAATGTCGCTGGGAATGTCCAGCTTGAGCTGGTTGTCGGCCGTCTGGCTCACGTTCACGCCCGTGCCCTGGGTGGCCTGCTCCATCTCGCGCTTTTGCTTTTCCATGTTCTGCGACCAGATGTAGGTGCCCAGTGCGCCCACGCCGGCGCCGATCACGGCGCCCGTGCCGGCCCTGCCGCCGGTGACGGCACCCAGCACGGCGCCGGCTGCAGCGCCCACGCCAGCGCCCGTGGCCGTGCGGCGCTGGGTGTCGCTCATGTTCGCGCAGCCGGAGATGAACAGTGCGGCCGCCGTCGCGGCGGCCAGAACGATGTGCTTGCGCATAGGGAACTCCTTGTTGGACGAAGAGAATGCGTTGGCGCAGGGCCATCCCTGCGGCGAGGCCCCATTGTTGGGGCCGGCGGGTGCAGCAGAGTATCAGTGCCGGCAGGGCTTACCCGTAGGACGACGCCCGCTCCGCAGCGTGGGCAGCGGCGTCATCACGGATCTCTGCGATCCTGTCCGGGGGAAGGCTTCTCTGGAGACGGGTGCGAATCCCGTGGCGTGTCCACGGGCAACTCGCCCTTGCGGCGTCCGGAGAACATGGTCCACCACACAATAGCGACCAGAATCACCAAGGCCAGCAGTGCTTCGAGCAAAATCAACCCCATGAATTTCCACCTCCTGCGCCATGCCGCGATGGCGCTGATTGTAGGGACGCTGGTCGCCTGCACGACCACCACCAAACCGGTCTACGACCCCTCGCCCGTGCCCGACCTGCAGCCGGGAGGCTCGCCCGCCGTCACGCCCAAGCCCCCGCTGGTGACCAGCACGCCCACCAAGAGCCGCTGGATCGCAGCAGACTGGAGCGAGTTGCCCGGCCTGCAGGAGGACGCGCTGCACGAAGCCTGGAATGCCTGGCTCAAGAACTGCGAACGGCCCAGCTCGGTCTTCGCGGGCCTGTGCCGCGATGTGCGCCAGTTGAGCATTGCCACGGGCGACGAGCAGCGCGCCTGGCTCATGGCCAATCTGCAGCCCTACCGCATCGAGGCGCTGGGCGGTGGCCCGGACGGCATGCTGACTGCCTACTACGAGCCGCTGTTCGAGGCACGGCGCCTGCCGGGCGACGGCTTCAACGTGCCGCTGTACAAGACGCCGGCCGGCGCCGGCTTCGGCAGCCGCAAGCCCTGGTTCTCGCGCCAGCAGATCGAGACGATGCCCGAGGCCCAGGCGGCCCTGGCCGGCCGCGCCATCGCCTGGATGCGCGACCCCGTCGATGCAATGGTGTTGCACATCCAGGGATCGGGGCGCCTGAACATCACCGAGCCCACAGGCGCGCAACGCACGATCCGCGTCGCCTTTGCGGGCACCAATGACCAGCCCTACAAGAGCGTGGGCCGCTGGCTGCTGGACCAGGGACTGGTGCGCGATGCCACCTGGCCCGGCATCAGCGCCTGGGTGGCCGCCAACCCCGGCCGCGTCAATGAAATGCTGTGGAGCAATCCGCGCTACGTCTTCTTCCGCGAGGAGCCGCTGGAAGGCCTGGACCTTCAGTTCGGCCCCAAGGGCGCCCAGGGCGTGGCCCTGACGCCAGGCCGCTCCATCGCCGTGGACAAGCAGAGCATTCCCTATGGCACGCCGGTCTGGCTGTCCACGTCAGGGCCCACCGTGGCCCTGAACCGCCTGGTCTTCGCCCAGGACACTGGCAGCGCCATCGTCGGCGCCGTGCGCGCCGACTACTTCATGGGCTGGGGCCCCGAAGCGGGCGACCTGGCCGGCCGCATCAAGCAGAACCTGCGCCTGTGGGCCTTCTGGCCGCGGAGCCTTGCCAGCCAGGCACCGCACTTGAGGTGACCCCCTGAGCGGCTACGCCGCTTCCCCCTCTCTACTCGCTTCGCGAGGGAGGGGGACGACAGCCCCGCTTTGGGGTGCGCCGGTTTTATCCTTTGCGCCAAGGCTCGCCCCGCATGGCACAAGACCAGCGCAGACACACCTCTATCCACTGTCCCTCGCTCTGGCGCGGCCCAACGCCAGGGGCGCCGAGCAAGAGCCGCCTCGCGGCGAGGGCGCCGTCCCCCTCAGGGGGAAGGCGCGCAGCGCCTCAGGGGGTATCGAAGTACCTCGTGACGCGCGGCGGCTCCTTGCCCTTGTGATAGGCCAGCTTGCGGTCGCGCAGGGCCACGTCGGCAGCGGTGACGCGGTCGAAGCGGCGCAGGTGCTCGGTCCAGGATTCGTCGACGATCTGCTCCACATAGCGCTCGGGGTGGCTCATGCTGTGCAGCAGGCTCCAGCCCAGCGCGCCCTGGCGCATGCGGCTGCGGCGGCTTTCCTGCATGAGGGCGCGGAAGGCCTCGGCCTGGGTGGGGTCGATCTGGTACTCGATGGTGACGACCACGCGGCCGGCTTCGGGGATGTTGACCTCGGGGCGCTGGAAGGCCTTTGAGGGGCTCAGGTCCTCCTCGATCTGGCGGTCGCGCACCAGGCGCTGCACCAGCAGCATGCAGGCCACGCCGCTGGCGGCTGCCACCATGAGGCTGCCTCGCACGCCCACCATGCTGGCCACCTGGCCCCAGAGCGCGGCGCCCGCCGCCGTGCCACCCATGATGGACATCTGGTAGATGGACATGCCGCGCGCCCGCACCCAGTTGGGCAGGGCCATCTGGGCCGAGACGCCCAGCACGTTGGCGGTGGAGATCAGCGCCATGCCGGCCAGCATCATGGCCGGCACGGCCATGTACACATTGGGCGACAGGGCCACGGCCAGCGTGGCCAGCGCATGCACGGCCGAGCCCGACCGGATCAGACTTTCCTTGGACATGGCCTGGCGCAGGCGCGGCAGGAACATGGCGCCCACGATGGCGCCCGCACCCATGGAGGCCAGCAGCAGCGTGAAGGTCTCGGCACCGCCCCCGCCCTCGGTGGGGCCGTGCAGGCGCTGGGCCACCAGGGGCAGCAAGGCCATCACGGCCGTGCACTGCAGGAAGAAGCACACCGTGCGCGCCAGCACCGCATGCATGCGGGGCGACTCGCGCACGAACTGCAGGCCCACGCGCATGGCCGAGGGCAGGCGCTCGCGGCCCAGCGGGTTGGCCACATGGCGGCGCTTCCAGCGGATCAGCACGATGCCCGAGAGAATGGACAGCACGGCGTTCAGCACGAACACCCAGGCGCTGCCCAGGCTGGCGATGATGGCGCCCGCCACCAGGGGGCCGATGATGCGCGATGCGTTCATGGCCACGGCATTGAGCGCCATGGCCGAAGGCAGGTGGTGCTTGGGCACGAGTTCGGGAATCAGCGCCGAGAACACGGGCCAGCGCATGGCCAGGCCGATGCCGTTGGCAAAGGTCAGCACCAGCAGCCAGTGCGCCGTCATCCGGCCGGACAGCACGAACAGGCACAGCACCAGGGCCACGGCCGCCACCCAGAACTGGGTGACGATGAAGTAGCGGCGCCGGTCCAGGATATCGGCCAGCGCGCCGCTGGGCAGGCCCAGCAGGAAGACGGGCAGCGTGGAGGCCGATTGCACCAGGGCCACCAGCACGGGCGAGGTGGTCAGCGAGGTCATGAGCCAGGCCGCCGCCACATCGTTCATCCACATGCAGGTGTTGGCCGCCATCCAGATCAGCCAGAGCATGCGGAAGGTGGGGCCGGACAGAGGCGCCCAGACGCCCTGCTGGGCCTGGGCCGTCTTCTGGCCTTCGGCCTCGGCAGCCGCCTTGTCGGCGGCCGTCATGCCCGACGGGTCTTCGATCAGGGTGCCCGGCGCCCCCATGCCCGAGGGCTCGGCCGGAGGCTGGGTGGAAGGCTCGGATTCAGAGGCAGGCGGCTGGGCGGGGACTGGTGTTGTTTGTTCTGCGGCCATGTGCCCCTGATTCTCGGCCCAAACGCGGGGGTGGCGCCAGAAATGGTTGTTGCACTAAGAACCACGCTCACCGCCTTGCACGGCAGGCGTTTTTCGCTCCTTTTGCAGGAGCACACTGTCGCTTCGGCGCGACCTTCATCGGCCGGCTCGCAGGCCCGCCGCTACTGGCCCGGCAGTCCCTGGCCCGCCATGGGCCCCAGCTGGGACAGGGGCAGCGCATGGCTGGACTTGATCTCGCCCAGCGAGAAACTGGTCTGCATGTCCTTCACATTGGGCAGGTTCAGCAGCGTGTTGCGCGCGAACTGCGCAAAGCTGTCCAGGTCGCGCGCCACCACCTGCAGCTCGAAGGTGCCGGTGCCGCTGATGTAGTGGCAGGTGACCACCTCGGGCAGCTTGCGGATGGCGTCCTCCATCTCCAGCGTCAGCGTGCCGGCCGTGCGCACGGCGTCCAGCCTCACGAAGGCCAGCACGCCCAGGCCGATCTTGTGGCGGTCGATGTCGGCGTGGTATCCGCGGATGAAGCCCGCCTCCTCCAGCGCCCGCACCCGGCGCCAGCAGGGCGCGGCCGACAGGCCCACGCGCTGGGCCAGCTCGGCATTGGTCAGGCGCGCATCGGCCTGCAGGTGGCCGAGGATGGCAATGTCGAATTTGTCCAAAGTTTGCACGAAACACCGTTTTCAAGAAAGATTCTTGCCAAGAATACTTGAAACAGCGCAAAGAAAGCAAAGACCTATCAGACGAGCACGAATACACTGAAAAAAGGCGATTTGGTTCAGACAACGAGTGCCGTGCATGACTCTTTCCCGTTCCGGGCAGGACATGACAGGGCGCCGACCATCGATGGAGACAAGCCATGAATGCCCCACTGCCCGAAGACGTGCGCCGCGCCCTGGAGACGGTCACTCTCGACGACAAATACGCTCTGCAGCACGGCCGTGCGTTCATGAGCGGAGTACAGGCCCTGGTGCGCCTGCCCATGCTGCAGCGCCAGCGCGACGCTGCAGCCGGGCTGAATACCGCAGGCTTCATCAGCGGCTACCGGGGCTCCCCGCTGGGCGGCTATGACCAGGCGCTATGGGCCGCGAAAAAGCACCTCGAATCCAACAACATCGTCTTCCAGCCCGGCGTCAATGAAGAACTGGGCGCCACGGCCGTCTGGGGCACGCAGCAACTGGATCTCTACCCCGAGACCAAGAAGTTCGACGGCGTCTTCGGCCTGTGGTACGGCAAGGGCCCGGGCGTGGACCGCTGCTCCGACGTGTTCAAGCACGCCAACATGGCGGGCACGGCCAGGCACGGCGGCGTGATCGCGCTGGCCGGCGACGACCACATCAGCAAGAGCAGCACGGCCGCCCACCAGAGCGACCACATCTTCAAGGCCTGCGGCACGCCGGTGTTCTTTCCCAGCAATGTGCAGGACATCCTGGACATGGGGCTGCATGCCTTTGCCATGAGCCGCTTCTCGGGCCTGTGGTCGGGCATGAAGACCATCCAGGAGGTGGTGGAGTCCTCGGCCAGCGTGTCGGTGGAGCCGGACCGCGTGAACATCATCCTGCCCGAGGACTTCCAGATGCCGCCCGGCGGCCTGCACATCCGCTGGCCCGATGCGCCGCTGGAGCAGGAGCAGCGGCTGATGAACTACAAATGGTATGCCGCCCTGGCCTATGTGCGCGCCAACCGGCTCAACCACAACGTGATCGACGGCCCCAACGACCGCTTCGGCCTGATCGCCAGCGGCAAGGCCTACAACGACATGCGCCAGGCCCTGGCCGACCTGGGCCTGGACGACGACACCTGCCGCCAGCTGGGCATACGCGTGCACAAGGTCAACGTGGTCTGGCCGCTGGAGGCCACCATCACGCGCGACTTCGCGCGCGGCCTGCAGGAAATCCTGGTGGTGGAGGAAAAGCGCCAGGTCATCGAATACCAGATCAAGGAAGAGCTGTACAACTGGCGCTCCGACGTGCGGCCCAACGTGGTCGGCAAGTTCAGCGATGAGCACGGCGGCGAATGGTCGGTGCCCAATCCCAGCCAGGACTGGCTGCTTCGCCCCAATGCCGACCTGACGCCGGCCCTCATCGCACGCGCCATCGTCCAGCGCCTGACCAAGATCGGCGTGCCCGAACACATCGCCCAGCGCATGCATGAGCGCATTGCCGTGCTGGACGCCCGCGAGGCCGCGCTCAAGGCTGCCCAGAGCCAGCCCACGGGCGACCGCGTGCCATGGTTTTGCAGCGGCTGCCCGCACAACACCAGCACCCGCGTGCCCGAGGGCAGCCGCGCCGTGGCCGGCATCGGCTGCCACTACATGACGGTGTGGATGGACCGCTCCACCAGCACCTTCACGCAGATGGGCGGCGAGGGCGTGACCTGGGTCGGCCAGGCGCCCTTCACCAAGGACGCCCATGTCTTCGCCAACCTGGGCGACGGCACCTACTTCCACAGCGGCCTGCTGGCGATACGCCAGAGCATCGCGGCCGGCGTGAACATCACCTACAAGCTGCTGTACAACGATGCGGTTGCCATGACCGGCGGCCAGCGCGTGGGCGAGCGGCCCGAGGGCCACTCGGTGCTGCAGATCATGAACAGCCTCAAGTCCGAGGGCGTGGCCAAACTGGTCATCGTCACCGACGAGCCCGCCAAGTACGACGGCGTGGCGCTGGCCGAGGGCGTGACCGTGCACCATCGCGACGAGCTGGACCGCATCCAGCGCGAGTTCCGCACCCTCAAGGGCTGCACGGCCATCATCTACGACCAGACCTGCGCCACCGAAAAGCGCCGTCGCCGCAAACGCGGCACGCTGGCCACGCCCGACAAGACCGTGGTCATCAACGAATTGGTCTGCGAGGGCTGCGGCGACTGCTCGGTGCAGTCCAACTGCCTGTCGGTCGAACCGGTGGAGACCGAGTTCGGCCGCAAGCGCCGCATCAACCAGAACACCTGCAACAAGGACTACTCCTGCGTGAAGGGCTTTTGCCCCAGCTTCGTCACCATCGAAGGCGGACAGCTCAAGAAGCCCAAGAAGGAGAAGAAGGGCGACCTGTCCGTGCTGCCCGCCATCCCGGAGCCCGTGCTGCCGGTGGCCGAGCAGGCCTGGGGCATCGTCGTGGCCGGCGTCGGCGGCACGGGCGTGATCACCATCGGCTCGCTGCTGGGCATGGCCGCCCACCTGGAGGGCAAGGGCGTGATCACCCAGGACGCGGCCGGACTGGCGCAAAAGGGTGGCTCCACCTGGAGCCACATCCAGATCGCCAACCGTCCCGAGGCCATCTACACCACCAAGGTGGACATGGCCAAGGCCGACCTGGTGATCGGCTGCGACCCCATCGTCACGGCCACGCCGACCACCATGTCCGTGATGCAGCCGGGCCGCACCTTCGTGGCGCTCAACAGCCACGGCTCGCCCACGGCAGCCTTCGTCACCAACCCTGACTGGCAGGCACCGGACGACCGCTGCGCCAGCGCCCTGGCCCAGGCCGTGGGCCCCGAGCTGCTGGGCAGCTTCGACGCCGAGCAGGTGGCCGTGCAGCTGCTGGGCGACAGCATCTACACCAACCCGCTGATCCTGGGCTACGCCTGGCAAAAGGGCCGCGTGCCGCTGTCGCATGCGGCGCTGATGCGCGCCATCGAACTCAACGGCGTGCAGGCCGACAACAACAAGGCCGCCTTCGAGTGGGGCCGCCGCTGCGCCCATGACCTGGCCGCCGTGCGTGCCCTGTTCCAGACGGCCCAGGTGATCCAGTTCGTCAAGAAGCCCTCGCTGACCGAGATGGCGGCCAAGCGCGTGGACTTCCTCACGGGCTACCAGAACGCCGGCTATGCGGCCGAGTACCAGGCCTTCGTCGACAAGGTCCATGCCGCCGAGCGCGGCGTGTCGGGCTCCGGCACGCGCCTGTCGGAAGCCGTGGCCCGCTATCTGTTCAAACTCATGGCCTACAAGGATGAGTACGAGGTCGCGCGCCTGCACACCGATGCGGCCTTCAGCCAGCGCATCGCCGGCATGTTCGAGGGCGACTACCGCGTGGTCCACCACCTGGCCCCTCCCTCCTCGGCCGGCAAGGATGAGCACGGTCATCTGGTCAAGAAGTCCTATGGTCCCTGGATGCGCAAGGCCATGGAAGTGCTGGCGAAGATGAAGGGCCTGCGCGGCACGGCGCTGGACCCCTTCGGCCGCACCGAGGAGCGCCGCACCGAGCGTGCCCTGATCCAGGAATACCGCCAGTGCATCGAAGGCCTGCTGGCCGAACTCACGCCCGAGCGCCTGGCGCTGGCCGTGGAGATCGCCAGCATTCCCGAGGACATCCGCGGCTACGGCCATGTCAAGGAGCGCAACCTGGCAGCGGCCCGCATCAAGTGGAAGGCGCTGATGGCACGCTGGAACGCACCATCACGGGGAGCGGGCAGCACGGACAAGCCCGCTGTCGGTGTCGCCTGAAACCACACGGACCGCCCCGCTCCAGGGGCCTCCTGTAAGATCGCGGCCGCCGCCCGCACCGCAAGGTGTGGGCGGCGCGGCTCCGTCAGGGTCCGTTCCATGGACCGTCAAGCCGGGCGCAAAAATCACGAAAAACCGCGCTCCACCCCTTTAAAAACGGCAGATGGCAGCCAGTTGCAGCCATCGTCGCCGAAAAACCCGCAGCCGCCAGTTCCTGGCAGCCCATGTGGGTCAGGGCTGACGCATACAATGCTCCGTTCTCCTGCGCGGGCCCGTGCATACGGCGTGCGCAGCGACCCTTTTTCGACCTTCCAATCCTGGAGTCTTGCCCGTGTTTATTTCTTCCGCTTTTGCCCAGACCGCACCCGCAGCAGCAGCCTCCGGTGGCGACTTCATGTCGCAGCTGTACGGCATGGCACCGCTGGCGCTGATGTTCGTGGTGCTGTACTTCGTGATGATCCGTCCGCAGATGAAGCGCCAGAAGGAGCATCGCTCCATGATCGAGGCACTGGCCAAGGGCGACGAAGTGGCAACGGCCGGCGGCATCATCGGCCGCGTGACGCGCATGTCCGAGCAATTCCTGCACATCGAGATCGCCTCGGGCGTGGAAGTCCAGATCCAGCGCAGCGCCGTCGTACAGGTGCTGCCCAAGGACACGCTGAAGTAAGCGCTGTCCCTGTCTTGCGGGTGTGCGGACCGCGCAGGCGGCAGCACACCCTTTTGTGCGTTGCTGTCTACAAAGAGCGAAGAGCGCGATCATGAACCGATATCCGGTCTGGAAGTACGCGATCATCGTGATCGCGCTGCTGGTGGGGGTGCTCTACACCCTGCCCAATTTTTTCGGTGAGGCGCCTGCCGTGCAGGTCTCCTCGGCCAAGGCCACCGTCAAGGTGGACAACGCGGTGCTGCACAGGGTCGAGGAGGCCCTGAAGGCTGCCGATGTCAAGCCCGATGTGCTGACCATCGAGGGCACCTCGGTGCGGGCGCGCTTCAACACGCCCGACGAGCAGCTCAAGGCCAAGGACGTGATCCAGAAGGCCCTGATCCCCGATGCCAACGACCCGGCCTACATCGTGGCGCTGAACCTGGTGTCGCGCTCGCCGCAGTGGCTCACGGCCGTCGGCGCCAAGCCCATGTACCTGGGCCTGGACCTGCGCGGTGGCGTGCACTTCATGCTGCAGGTGGACATGGCTGCGGCCCTGACCAAGAAGGCCGACTCCTTTGCCGGCGACCTGCGCACCTCGCTGCGCGACAAGAACATCCGCCACGGCGGCGTCTCGCGCAACGGCAACACGGTCGAGATCCGCGTGCGCGACGAAGCCATGCTCACGGCCGCACGCAATCTGGTCACCGACCAGTTCCCCGATCTGGCAGCCACCTCCGAGCCTGATGGCGCCGGCTTCAAGCTGCTTGCCTCCATCAAGCCCGAAGCCCTGCGCAAGGTGCAGGAGCAGGCGCTCAAGCAGAACATCGTCACACTGCACAACCGTATCAACGAGCTGGGCGTGGCCGAGCCCGTGATCCAGCAGCAGGGTCTGGACCGCATCATCGTCCAGCTGCCCGGCGTGCAGGACACGGCCAAGGCCAAGGACATCCTGGGCCGCACGGCCACGCTGGAAGTGCGCCTGGTGGACGAATCCTCCGAGGCGCGCGGCGCCGAGCTGGGCTCGGGCCCAGTGCCCTTCGGCTCCGAGCGCTACCTGGACCGCAACGCCCAGGCCGTGATCGTGCAAAAGCAGGTCGTGCTGACCGGCGAGAACCTCACCGACGCACAGCCCGGCTTCGACAGCCAGACCCAGGAACCCACGGTCAACCTGGTGCTCGATGCCAAGGGCGCGCGCATCTTCAAGGACATCACGCGTGAGAACGTGGGCAAGCGCATGGCCATCATCCTGTTCGAAAAGGGCAAGGGCGAGGTCGTGACGGCTCCCGTGATCCGCACCGAGATCGGTGGCGGACGCGTGCAGATCTCGGGCCGCATGACCACGGCGGAAGCCAACGACACGGCCCTGCTGCTGCGCGCCGGCTCCCTGGCCGCGCCCATGGAGATCATCGAGGAATACACCATCGGCCCCAGCCTGGGCGCCGACAACATCAACCGCGGCATCCACTCCGTGGTCTGGGGCCTGGTGGCCATCGCGGCCTTCATGTGCGTGTACTACATGCTGTTCGGCGTGATCTCCACGGTGGCCCTGTCGGTCAACGTGCTGCTGCTGCTGGCCATCCTGTCCATGCTGCAGGCCACGCTGACCCTGCCCGGCATCGCCGCCATGGCGCTGGCGCTGGGCGTGGCCATCGACTCCAACGTGCTGATCAACGAGCGCATCCGCGAGGAACTGCGCGGCGGCGCCTCGCCGCAGGCCGCCATCCACGCGGGCTACGAGAACGCCTGGCACACCATCCTGGACTCGAACGTGACCACGCTGATCGCGGGCCTGGCGCTGCTGGCCTTCGGCTCCGGCCCGGTGCGCGGCTTTGCCGTGGTGCACTGCATCGGCATCCTGACCAGCATGTTCTCGGCCGTGTTCTTCTCGCGCGGCCTGGTCAACCTCTGGTACGGCCGCCGCAAGAAGCTCAAGAGCATCTCCATCGGCCAGGTCTGGAAGCCTGAAGACACCAGCCAGCTGCGCTCGGTGGCCACCAAGGGCGCCAGCCCCGCCGATTCCGGCGCCAACAACTGAAAGGGGGAAGACCATGGAGTTCTTCCGCATCCGCAAAGACATCCCCTTCATGAAGTACGCGTTGATCCTCAACGCGATCTCCTTCATCACCTTCGCGCTGGCCGTGTTCTTCCTGCTCACGCGCGGCCTGCACCTGTCCGTGGAGTTCACGGGCGGCACCGTGATGGAGGTGGCCTATACCCAGACCGCCGACATCGCCAAGGTGCGCGATACCGTCTCCAAGCTGGGCTACAGCGACGTCACGGTGCAGAACTTCGGCACATCGCGCGACGTGATGATCCGCCTGCCCGTGCAAAAGGACGTGTCCTCTGCACAGCAAAGCGAGCAGGTGCTCACGGCGCTCAAGAAGGAAGACGCCGAAGTCACGCTGCGCCGCACCGAGTTCGTGGGCCCGCAGGTGGGCGACGAGCTCATGCACAACGGCCTGATGGCCCTGGGCTTCGTGGTGCTGGGCATCGTGATCTACCTGGCCATGCGCTTCGAGTGGAAGTTCGGCGTGGCCGCCGTGATCGCCAACCTTCACGACGTGGTCATCATCCTGGGCTTCTTCGCGTTCTTCCAGTGGGAGTTCTCGCTGTCCGTGCTGGCCGGCGTGCTGGCCGT
Organism: Delftia sp. UME58; assembly: GCF_014170385.1. Taxonomy (NCBI): domain Bacteria; kingdom Pseudomonadati; phylum Pseudomonadota; class Betaproteobacteria; order Burkholderiales; family Comamonadaceae; genus Delftia; species Delftia sp. UME58. The sequence goes on along the minus strand of NZ_LZZV01000100.1, from coordinate 22,986 downwards.
GCTGGGCTACTCGGTCAACGAGTCGGTGGTGATCTTCGACCGTATCCGCGAAGCCTTCCGCAAGTTCCGCAAGCTCAGCACCACCGAGGTGATCGACCACGCCATCACCAGCACCATGAGCCGCACCATCATCACCCACGCCTCCACCGAGGCCATGGTGCTGTCCATGTTCTTCTTCGGTGGCCCCAGCCTGCATTACTTCGCGCTGGCGCTGACCATCGGCATCCTGTTCGGCATCTATTCCTCGGTCTTCGTGGCCGCCGCCATCGCCATGTGGCTGGGCGTCAAGCGCGAGGATCTGATCAAGGCGCCCAAGGCCTCCACGGACCCCAACGACCCCAACGCCGGCGCCACCGTGTAAGCAGATGTTTTAGCCCTGTACCGGCTTACACTCGCGGGCATGCCCTCCCTGCCCACCCCTTCCAACGCGCCTGCTGGCACCCAGTCTTCACTGGGACAGCAGGCGCGTTTGCATTGGGTGCGTGGACTGTGCAAGGGCCTGCCCGGCGTGGCCCGGCAGTTGCTGGCCCAGATGGAACAACAGGCCCAGGCCGTGGGCACCGCACGTGAAATGCAGGAGCGTCGCGAGGCCTGGTCCAGCTACCGCCAGCACCAGGCGGCCTGGCTGAATGCCTGCATGCAGGCGCTGCAGGGCTCCCTGCAGCCAGCCAAGGCGGCGGCTGCGGCTGCTCCGGTGCCGCAGCGCGGGGCGCTGCAGTTCGAGCTGCTCAGCGACGATGTGGTGGAGAACAAGATCCTGGCCTCCCGCATGGCGCTGGCCATGGGGGAAACCACGGCCCCCGTCTTCGATACGCTGCGCCTGCGCATGCAGGCCATCGAAAACCAGGAACTGCCATCCAACGACATTCTGCGCAGCGAGTCCGTGTGCCGCCATCTGGTCGAGCAGTGGCTCGCCAGCGGCCTGCAGCGCGGCGATCTGCAGCGCGTGATGGATCTGCTGCAGACAGCCCTGGCGCCGCTGCTGGTGGCCGGATACCAGGAGGCCCACCTGTTGCTGGACGGCCAGGGCGTCACCCGTTCGCAGGACGTCGCCATGCGGGTGCGGCGCACCGAGGGGGGCCACTCCACGCGCGCCATGGGCCTGGGTCCGGCCACGTCGCATGCCTCGATCTTGCAGGCCACCTCGACCTCGCAGCCTTCCTCGGCCTATGCGCCCACGCAGATGGGCGGCGTGCCGGGCGCTGCCGCCTCCTATCTGCCCAACGTAGCGCTGCCCCAGGGCCAGATGCCCGTGGGCCTGACAACACTTTCGCGCGCACGCCACCGCGCCCATGAAGTCGTGGGCCAATTGCGCCGCCTGCTCATGCAGCCGGGCGTGGGCGTGCCGGGCCTGGTGCCTGGCGTGGGCGGCGTGGGCGGGGGCCTGCAGCAGGCCCCCGCATCGGCCGCGCTGACCCAGGCCCTGCTGGAGCAGCGCGTCGTGGCCCAGACGCAGTACCAGCAGATGCTGGCCCAGGGACTGACCACGCTGCACATCGATGTCAGCCCAGCCGCCATCGGCCAATTGGTGGGCCAGGTGCGCGAGCGCTCGGCCGAGCTCAAGCGCAAGGCCACCACCTCGGGTGAAAAGGCCACCATCGAGATCGTGGCCCTGATGTTCCAGGCCATCCTGACCGAGGACCGCATTCCGCCGTCGGTGCGCGTCTGGTTTGCCCGGCTGCAGGTGCCCGTGCTGCGCGTGGCGCTGGCCGAGCCGGAATTCTTCAGCAACCTGCGCCACCCGGCCCGGCTGCTGATCGACCGCCTGGGTTCGTGCGTGATGGGGTTCGACGCCTCCAGCATCAGCGGCAGCGCGCTGGAGTCGGAGATCCGGCGCATCGTCCAGGTCATCGAGCAGTATCCCGAAACCGGCCAGAAGGTCTTTGTGCTGGTGCGGCGCGAGTTCGAGGACTTCCTGGCGCGCTACCTGACCCAGTCGCAGGACAAGGCCAAGATCGTCAGCGTGGCCCAGCAGGTGGAGCAAAAGGAAACCCTGGCCATCCAATACACGATCGAGCTGCGCCACCTGCTCACCGACATGCCGGTGCGCGAAGAGATCCGCGAGTTCCTGTTCAAGACCTGGACCGAGGTGCTGGCCCTGGCCGCCGTGCGCCACGGCGCCAAGGACGCGCGCACCATGCGCTTCAAGCAGGCCGCCAGCGAACTGGTCTGGGCCGCCAGCGCCAAGCCCACGCGCCAGGAGCGCTCGCGCGTGATCCAGACGCTGCCTACGCTTTTACAAACCCTGCGCGAAGGGCTGGCCCTGATCGGCATCACGGGCGATGCCCAGTCCACGCGCATCAAGCTGGTCACCGACACGCTGGCCGAGGCCTTTGTCTCCAAGACCGCCACGATCGCCCCGGCCCGCATCGAGGCCATGGCGCAGCGGCTGGCCCATCTGGAGCAGTACATCAATGAAGACGGCATGCTCGACGAGGACATGCCGCTGTCGCCCGAGAACATCGAGATGATCCTGGGCGTGGACACGGCCGGCCTCAACGTCATACCGAGCACGAACACGCCCGTGGAACCGGTGATGCTGGAATGGGCCGCCTCGCTGGAACCGGGCCGCTGGTTCACGCTGGACCACAACGGCGCGCGCATCCAGGTGCAATACACCTGGCGCAGCCGCCGCAAGCAGCTGCACCTGTTCGCCGCGCTCGATGGCACCTGCCACCTGCTGCAGCTGCGGCGCATGGCCTCCTACCTGCAGTCCGGCCTGCTGTCCGTGCATGACGAAGAGGCGCTCACCGTGCGCGCGACGCGCGATGCGCTGGAGAAGATTCAGGCGAACCCTGAAAGGCTAAGCTCCCCCTGAGGCGCTACGCGCCTTCCCCCTCTCTACCCGCTTCGCGGGGGAGGGGGACGATGCCATCGGCTAGGCGCCCCCACCGCGAGGCGGCTCTTGCTCGGCATCTCCCGCTTGGGGACGCGCCAGTTTTTGAGATCAGGCCTGGGCCAGGCGCTGGAACAGGCCGCCGGGCAGGCGCTCCACGCGGCCTTCCAGTTCCAGCTCCAGCAGGTGGGCCTGCAGGGCTGCGGCATCCATGCCTGTGCGGTCCATGAGCTCGTCCAGCGACAACGGGTCGTGGGCCAGGGCACGCAGGGTGGCGTCGTTCTCATGGTCCTGGGCGGACTGGACAGCGGCCGCTGCCGCCGCTGCTGCCGGTACGGGCTTGGCAAGCGGCAGGCGCACGGCCGTGCCCTGCAGCTCATCGAGCACGTCCTGCGCCGTTTCCACGAGCTTGGCGCCCTGGCGCAGCAGCGCATGGCAGCCGCGCGACTGGGGCGCGTGGATGGAGCCCGGGATGGCAAAGACCTCGCGGCCCTGTTCGCTGGCCAGCCTTGCCGTGATCAGCGAGCCCGATTGCAGGGCCGCCTCGACCACCAGCGTGCCCTGCGACAGGCCCGCAATGATGCGGTTGCGCTGCGGAAAGTGCGCGGCCATGGGGCCGGTGCCCAGCGGATACTCGCTGACGATCAGCCCATGGCTGGCCACTTCGCGGGCCAGGCCGATGTGGCGCCGTGGATAGACCTGGTCCAGGCCCGTGCCCACGACGGCAATGGTGACGGGCGCCGCCTGGGCGCCCGTGCGAAGCACCGCGCGCAGTGCGCCCTCATGGGCAGCGCCATCCACGCCCTGCGCCAGTCCGGACACGATGCACAGGCCGGCCTCGGCCAGCGCCTGCGCCATGGCGCGCGCATTGGCCGCGCCCTGGACCGTCGGCCCGCGGCTGCCGACCATGGCCAGGGACTGTGGATAGGGGAACCAGGGCCCCGGCCCTGCCATGCAGCGCTCGCTGCCCTGCACATGCAGCAGCAGCGGCGGATCTTCGGTCTGCAGCAGCGCCTGCGGATACTGGGGATGGCCCAGCGCAAGCACGGCATGCAACTGCCCGGAAGCGGGCTGGTCCAGCCATTGCGCCGTGGCCGCCACAAGCTGCTCCAGGCGCTGGGGCACGGTCTGCAGCGAATGGGCCTGCGCCGCCGTCACCAGGCCGTGCCAGGCGGCTGGAGGGCCGCTCCAGATGTTCTGCGCGCCACCGCAGGCCGCCAGCAGGCGCCGCGCCGTGGTGCGGCCCACGCCGGGCGTCAGCAGCAGCCGAAGCCAGGCGGACAGCTCCTCGGGAGCGAGTCGGTCGGTGGACTGCAAGGCGGCCGCCATGGCGTTGCCGGCAGGCCGCTGGGGCTCAGGGAGCCGGCGAGGTCAGGCTGTCGCCCACCTCGACGCCGCGCCGTGCCTCCAGGATCAGCGCGTAGGAGACGCGGTCGAAGGTGCGGAACACCATGGCGTGGCCATTGCGTTCGTCGGGCAGCTGCACCTCTTCCTTCTTGTCGCCCGTCTTGTCCACGATGCGCACGCCACGGCGGGTCAGCTCCAGCACCGTGCCCACGTCCATGCCGTCCTGCGTACCCTTGTTGATGGCAATGACCTGGTTGTTGGCTGCCCAGCGCACGGCCTGGTCGCCGTACAGGGACACCACGTGGGCCTTCACGGCAGACTGCGGCGCATGCGGCGCATAGTTCATGTAGGTTCGCTCCGGTGCGGGCAGCAGGCGGTCGCCAGCACGCATCTCGGTCTTGGCGCGCGACAGGTCCACCGTGGCGGGAGAGGCCTGCTCGTGCTTTTCGCCCTTGCCGTCCACGATCTCCAGCGAGGTCTCGCCCTCGATGAGATCGGCCAGGCCCAGGTACTTGGCCTCGTAGCCCAGCACCTCGCCGGAGATGGGGTCCTTGAGCGCCACCGCATCGCGGAAGACACGGTACTGGCGCGGCAGGCCGTCGCCCTTGCGCAGCGGCGCCTCGGCCGTGCCGCGTGCATAGGCGCGGTCACCGCTGGCCATGAGCACGCGCTCGTCCGTGGTGGCGATGAGGCGGGGTGCCCGCAGCAGCATTTCGGCATCGACCACCAGCGGCTCGGCCAGGAAGGGCTCGATCAGATGGGGCTGCAGCGTGGGCAGGGCCGCCTGCGCCAGCGACTCGCTGCGCGTGCTCGGAGACACGCGCACCACACCGGGCTCGCCGCCGTCGCCCATGGGACGCGCCGTGCTCAGGCGGGCATAGCCATCACGCTTGTCCAGGTACAGCACCTGGCCCGGATAGATGAGGTGGGGATTGGCGATGGCCTGCATGTTCATGCCCCACAGCTCGGGCCAGCGCCAGGGGCGGCGCAGGTACATGCCGGAGATGCCCCACAGCGTGTCGCCGCGCTTGACGGTGTAGCTGTCGGGCGCATCGGGCGCCAGCTCGCCCACGGGAACGCCCTGCTGGGCCACCTGCTGGGCGGCCGAGCGCTGCGATGCCGTCACCGGAAGCTGCTGCGCGTGGGCCGCTGCGAACGCAGCGATCAGGGCCGTTGCGACAGTCCAGGTACGAGCTGTGGCGAATGCAGTCATGGAATTCCTCTTCTTGTGGCTGACGCAGCGTCCCTCCTAGGCACTGCGGCACGGCCGATCTTGTCATGAACGGCCATACAGGTCTTACAAATCAGCAAAGATTCTGCGTGCAAGGCCATGAGAGGGCAACGCTTATTGCGTCGTCCCGCTGCGCCCAGGCAGAAAAGTGGCGAAAATAACGACATTCACCGACCACGCCATGTCCATTCTGCCCATTCTTTGCTATCCCGACCCCCGCCTGCACACCGTCGCCAAGCCGGTTGCCAAGGTCGATGACCGCATTCGCCAGCTGGTCCAGGATATGTACGCCACCATGTACGACGCCCAGGGCGTGGGCCTGGCAGCCACCCAGGTGAACGTGCACGAGCGCGTGGTCGTGGTCGATGTCTCCGAAGGCCGAGACGAGCCCTTTGCGCTGATCAACCCGGAGCTGCTCTGGGCCAGCGAGGAAACGCAGCTGGGCGAAGAAGGCTGCCTGTCGGTGCCCGGCATCTACGACGGCGTCGAGCGCTCCACCGCCATCAAGGTCAAGGCCCTGGACGAGAACGGCAACGAGCGCATCATCGAGGCCGAAGGCTTCAAGGCCATCTGCATCCAGCACGAGATGGACCACCTGATGGGCAAGGTCTTCGTCGAGTACCTGTCGCCGCTCAAGCGCAACCGCATCAAGACCAAGCTGCTCAAGCAGCAGAAACAGGCCGAGCGCGCATGACCCACCTGCCAGCGCTTCGCTTCATGCCGCGCTGGAAGATGGACGGCGCGGGCCTCGTTGCCTGGGCGCTGCTGGCCCTGGCCTTGTCCCTGCTGCTTGCCGGCTGCGCCGTGCCCGAGTGGCAAAAGCCCGGCACGCCGCGCTCCGAGATCGAGCGCTCCATGGGCCGCCCGACCCTGAGCCTGCCGCTGGACGGTGGCGGCACGCGCCTGGTCTACAGCCGGCAGCCTGCGGGCCAGCAGGTCTACCACATGGATTTCGACGCCAACCAGCGCCTGGTGCGCGTGGAGCAGGCGCTCACCATCGAACGCTTCCACGCCCTGCGCAATGGCGAGGACACCCGGGAAAATGTGCGCCAGCTCTTCGGCCCGCCTGCGCTGATCGAGAGGGTCTACAGTTTCAATGGCGACATCTGGACCTACCGTATCCTGGAAAATGGCATTCGCCGCCAGGCCCATGTGCATATCGACCCCGCCGGCGTGGTGCGCCGCGTGATGTTCACCGACGAAGTGTTCAACGACGACGACCGTCGCTGAGCCTGCACACCGTCCCCACCGTCCCTACTGGATTGCATGAGAGTCATTTTTGCCGGCACGCCCGAGTTCGCGCGCGTTGCCCTTGAACGCCTGCTCGCCGCGGGCTTTACCGTCCCCCTGGTGCTGACCCAGCCCGACCGTCCCGCCGGGCGCGGCATGAAGCTGCAGGCCTCGCCCGTCAAGCAGTGCGCGCTGGAGCACGGCATTGCCGTGGCCCAGCCGCGCAGCCTGCGCCTGGACGGCAAATACCCCGAAGAGGCCGCCGCCGCCCGCGCCGCGATCGAAGCGGCCCAGGCCGATGTCATGGTCGTGGCCGCCTACGGGCTGATCCTGCCGCAGTGGGTGCTCGATACGCCCCCGCGCGGCTGCCTGAACATCCACGCCAGCCTGCTGCCGCGCTGGCGCGGCGCCGCCCCCATCCACCGCGCCATCGAGGCCGGCGATGCCGAGACCGGCGTCACCATCATGCAGATGGACGCCGGCCTGGACACGGGCGACATGTGCCTGGTCGAGCGCCTGCCCATCACCGCTGAAGACACCACGGCCAGCCTGCACGACAAGCTGGCCGACCTGGGCGGGCGCCTCATCGTCGAGGCGCTGGAGATGAGCGCCTGTGGCGGCCTGCCGCGCACGCCCCAGCCCGCCGAGGGCGTGAACTACGCGCACAAGATCGAAAAGGCCGAAAGCCAGATCGACTGGCGCCAGGATGCCGAGGCCATTGCCCGGCGCCTGCGCGCCTTCAACCCCTTCCCGGGCGGCGCCACGCAGTACGGCGATGAAGCCATCAAGGTCTGGGAGGCTCATGCCGACCCCGCCATCGCCGTGGCGACGGCAGCTCCCGGCACCGTGCTGTCCGCGGGCGCCGACGGCGTGCGCGTGGCCTGCGGCCATGGCGTGCTGTGCATGACGCTGCTGCAGCGCGCAGGCGGCAAGCGGCTGGCGGCCGGCGATTTCCTGCGCGGCTTCGATCTGCCTGAAGGAGCCGTTCTGGACGGTGCTGCCAGCGGCGGCACGCCATGAACCTGCAGCCCCTGGTGGAGCGCGCACGCGGCATTGCGCGCGATCCCGCCTTCATGACCGGCGTGCGCGACATGTCGGGCACGGCGCTGGGCATAGGCGCCTGGGGCCTGGTCACGGGCGTGGCCATGATCAAGAGCGGCATGTCCCTGCCCCTGGCGCTGTTCATGGGCCTGCTGGTCTATGCCGGCAGCGCCCAGCTGGCCGTGCTGCCGCTGATGGCCGTGGGCGCGCCCATGTGGGTGGTCTGGTTCACGGCCATCTGCGTGAACCTGCGCTTCGTCATCCTCAGCAGCATGTGGCGCAGCTACTTTGCCCACCTGCGCCTGCGCCACCGCCTTGCCATCGCCTATTTCAGCGGCGACGTGATCTTCGTGGGCTTCATGAAGCGCTACCCCGATGCACGGCCCCAGCCCGAGCAACTGCCCTATTTCTGGGGTGCCGCATCGACCAACTGGCTGGCCTGGCAGATCCCGTCCACGCTGGGCATCCTGCTGGCCGACCAGGTGCCGCTGTCCTGGGGCCTGGGCTTTGCGGGCGTGCTGGCTCTCATGGGCGTGCTGCTGTCCATGCTCAACGACCGTGCCACGTGGGTGGCAGGCGTGGTTGCGGCCAGCGCGGCCGTGGCGGCCTTTGCGCTGCCGCTCAAGCTCAATATCCTCGTGGCCATCGCTGCAGCCGTGGCCGCAGGCCTGCTGGCAGAAACGCTGCAGCAGCGCCTGCGCGCACTGCAGGCGCCTGAAAAAGGGGAGCCAGGCCCGGTGATTCTGCCGCCCGATACAGCCCGCGGCGAGCGCCATGCCCGGCTGCCGCTGGACGAAGACGCCCGACCCGTGCAAACCAAGGAAAAGGAGACGCTCTGATGGATCTGTCCTGGCTGTGGCCCTGGCTGGCCTGCGTGGGCCTGGCGGCCATCACGCTGTTCACACGCGCCTTCTTCCTGATTCCCGAGCGCGAAGTGCCCTTGCCGCAATGGCTCAAGCGCGGCCTCAAGTACGCGCCGCTGGCAGCCCTGGCGGCCGTGATTGCGCCCGAGATCGTGATGACCAACGGCAGGCTGATCTCCACCGTGGTCGATGCGCGCCTGCCGGCCCTGGCTTGCGCGGTCATGTATTTTTTTTACAAGCGCAGCATCATGGGCACGATCGCGCTCGGCATGGCGGTCTATCTGCCACTGCATATCGGCCTGGGCTGGTAGGCGTAGCGCGGCCCAGAGCGGCCGAGAGCGCCCGGCTCCCCGGCTGAAACCGGATTACAGGCGCTCCCGATGCCCCGGATCGCTGGTGCGCACGCCCGCTGCCAGGGCGGGTGCGCCGCCTACAATGGCCGCGCTTTACCTCTTTTTCGTTTCAATTCCATGGCGATCGCCACCGATCGCAACGCCGCCGTCATGAACATTCTCCGTTTCTCCGATCTGTGCGCCCAGGGCAAGGCCCAGGGCCAGCGCGTCTTCATCCGCGCCGACCTCAACGTGCCCCTGAACGATGCCGGCGAGATCACCGAGGACACGCGCGTGCGCGCCTCCGTGCCCGCCATCGAGATGGCACTGAAGGCCGGCGCCGCCGTGATGGTGACCAGCCACCTGGGCCGCCCCACCGAAGGCGAGTTCAAGCCCGCCGATTCGCTGGCGCCCGTGGCCCGCCGCCTGGGCGAGCTGCTGGGCCGCGAAGTGCCCCTGGTCGCCGACTGGGTGGACGGCGTGCAGGTGGCGCCCGGCCAGGTCGTGCTGCTGGAGAACTGCCGCGTGAACGTGGGCGAGAAGAAGAACAAGGAAGAACTGGCCCGCAAGCTGGCCGCGCTGTGCGACATCTTCGTGCACGACGCCTTCGGCACTGCCCACCGCGCCGAAGGAACCACCTACGGCATCGCCCAGTTCGCGCCCATTGCCTGCGCGGGTCCCCTGCTGTCGGCCGAGATCGACGCCATCACCAAGGCCCTGGCCAACCCGCGCCGCCCGCTGGCCGCCATCGTGGCCGGCTCCAAGGTGTCGACCAAGCTGACCATCCTGCAGTCGCTGGCCAAGAACGTGGACCAGCTCATCGTGGGCGGCGGCATTGCCAACACCTTCATGCTGGCCGCGGGCCTGAACATCGGCAAGAGCCTGGCCGAGGCCGACCTGGTCGGCGAGGCCCGCGCCGTGATCGACGCCATGGCCGCACGCGGCGCCGAGGTGCCGATTCCCACCGACGTGGTGGTCTCCAAGACCTTTGCGGCCGACGCGCCCGCCACCGTCAAGAAGGCCGCCGACGTGGCTGACGACGACATGATCCTGGACATCGGCCCCGAGACCGCCGCCCGCCTGGCCGAGCAACTGCGCAAGGCCGGCACCATCGTCTGGAACGGCCCCATGGGCGTGTTCGAGTTCGACCAGTTCGCCAACGGCACCCAGGTCGTGGCCCAGGCGATCGCCGACTCCGACGCCTTCAGCATCGCCGGCGGCGGCGACACCCTGGCCGCCATCGCCAAGTACGGCATCGAGGACAAGGTGGGCTACATCTCCACGGGCGGCGGCGCCTTCCTGGAGGTGCTGGAAGGCAAGACCCTGCCTGCCTTCGAGATCCTGCAAAAGCGCGCCAACGGCTGAGCACGGCAACATCCGGATACGGGGCACTTTCTTGTCAGTGCCTCGCGGCGAAGCCACAATCGACACTTTTGCGCAGCTGCAGCAATCCGCCGCAGCGCGCCCCGCACCGAGGAGAAATCCATGCGATCGTTCAAATCCGCTGGCGGCCTGGCCCTGGCGGGCCTCTGCCTGGCCCTGGCGGGCTGCGTCAATGCACCGATGACCAGCTACTTCGAAGCCACGGCCCAGCCCAAGATCGGCGCTGCCGGCCACTGGGACTCCGTGGCCAACGATGTCGTCGCCAAGACGCTGGAAACACTGCAAAAGACCGGCATCGAGCGCACCACGCCGGTCCACGTGGCCCTGCCGGCCGAGCCCAGCCAGTTCGACAAGGGCTTCCGTGAGCTGATCATCACCAAGCTCGTGCAAAGCGGCGTGACCGTCATGCAGCAGCCGGCCCAGGCCCAGCTGCAGGTGAGCTACGGCGCCCAGGTCGTGCGCCACGGCAAGCGCCTGCCCAATCCCGAACTCGTGCTGACGACCACGGTGGTGCGCAACAACCAGTACCTGGCGCGCAAGACCGACGTCTACTACCTCGAAAAGAGCGACGCCGTGCTGTTCACGGCCGAGGACGAGCGCCCCGAATTCCCCGCCAAGAACCTGAAGGTGGTGGGCCAATGACGCTGCGCACGCCTCTCCTGCCGGCCGCGCTGGCTGCGGCGGCCCTGCTGTCCGCCTGTGCCGTGCCCGCCCCCGCGACCACGCCCGAATCGTCGGCAGCGCGCCGCGGCGAGCCCACCTACCAGTCGGCCGCAGCCAACCCCTTCATCGCCAGCAGCCGCGCTGCCGTGGACGAGCTGGTCAGGGGCCTGAACACCGAGGAGCTGGGCGAGGCGCCCGTGCTCGTGGCCACCGTGGTCAACGTCAACGACCTGACGCGCTCGGCCCCGCTGGGCCGCACGCTCAGCGAGCTGTATTCCTCGCAGCTGTCCTCCAAGGGCTACAACGTCAAGGAGCTGAAGCTGCGCGGCGACGTGTACGTCAAGGAAGGCACGGGCGAGCTGCTGCTGTCGCGCGAGATCAAGGACATCGCCCGCAACCACAATGCGGCCCTGGTCCTGGTGGGCACGTACTCGGCGGCTGCCAAGTACACCTATGTGAGCCTGAAGCTGGTTCGCACCGACGACAGCCGCATCGTGCGCAGCCACGACTACGCCCTGCCCAACAACATCGACATCCAGCGCCTGCTGGGCGCCCCGGCCACGGCGCAACGCTGAGGCACTGCAGCCTGCCTGCGCCCGTGTGCGCAGTCAGGCTGCGTCTTCTTCTCCCTACCTTCGCCTGATTCCCCTCAGCGGCCGCGCGCCGGCCACAGCACCGAGGCGATGGCCACCACCATCAGCGCCACGGCCGTCCAGTCCTGCCAGTGCAGCACCTCGCCCAGCCACCAGGCGCCGCTGAACACGCCCAGCACGGGGATCATCATCACGCTCAGCGTGGACGCCACGGGCGGCAGGCTGCGCGCCAGGAAGAACCAGACCGTCTGGCCAAAGCCCAGCACCAGCACGCCGTTGAAGACGATGGCGCCCGTGGCCTGGGCGTCGGGCCAGTGCCACAGGTGGCGTTCGAAGACGAAGGCCAGCACCGTGAGCGTCAGCGCGGTCAGCGCCACCATCCACAGCGTCATCGTCAGCAGGGGCACGGGCACCTCGGCGCGGCGCAGCTTCTGCGTGCCGAAGGCCCAGCTCAGCGCGGCGGCCAGCATCAGGCCCACGCCGATGGGGCGGCTGCCCAGGGCGCCGACCTCGTGCCACAGCAGCAGGAGCACGCCCGCCAAGGCCGCCGCCACACCCGCCCAGGCACGCGGCGCCAGCCGGTCATGGAAGAACAGGCTGCCCAGCACGGCCGAGAAGATGGGCATGGTGTAGCCCAGGATGGCCGCCCGCCCGCTGGACAGCATGGGGATGGCAATGATGATCAGGCTGTTCCACAGCACCATGTTGAACAGCGTCAGCTGCGCCAGCCGGGGCCAATAGGCACGCGGCACGGCCAGCGGCAGGCGGCGCCAGACCACGAAGGCCGCCAGGATGGGCAGGCCCACCCACATCGAGGCCATGCGGAAACTCAGCGGCGGGAAATGCTGCACGCCCAGCTTCATCACCGGCCAGTTGATGCCCCAGATCAGGGTCAGCGCGATCAGCAAAAGGATTTGTCGGGCGGTGAAGGCAGGCATAGGCCGCCGATTGTGCCCGCGGGCCGCCAGGCCCGCTGGATGCCCGGCGACAGGCCCCGGGAAGGGCCGATCGCTAAAATCGCGCCCCATGACCTTTCTCGACATGCTGCGCAATGCCACCGCCCAGAACCAATCCATGCTGTGCGTGGGCCTGGACCCCGAACCCAGCCGCTTTCCTGCGGCCATGCGCGGCGATGCAAGCAAAATCTACGACTTCTGCGCCGCCATCGTCGAGGCCACGGCCGACCTGGTGAACTCCTTCAAGCCCCAGATCGCCTACTTCGCGGCCCACCGCGCCGAAGACCAGCTGGAAAAGCTCATGGCCCACATGCGCGCCGTCGCGCCCCATGTGCCCATCATCCTGGACGCCAAGCGCGGCGACATCGGCTCCACCGCCGAGCAGTACGCCAAGGAAGCCTTCGAGCGCTATGGCGCCGACGCCGTGACCCTGTCGCCCTTCATGGGCTTCGATTCCATCACGCCCTACCTGCAGTACGAGGGCAAGGGCGCCTTCCTGCTGTGCCGCACCTCCAACCCCGGCGGCGACGACCTGCAGGCCCAGCGCCTGGCCGACCTGCCGGGCCAGCCCCACCTGTTCGAGCATGTGGCGCGCCTGGCGCAAGGCCCCTGGAACACCAACGGCCAGCTCGGCCTGGTGGTGGGCGCCACGCGCCCGCAGGAGATCGAGCGCGTGCGTGAATTCGCGCCCTCGCTGCCGCTGCTGATCCCCGGCGTGGGCGCCCAGGGGGGTGACGCCGTGGCCACGGTCAAGGCGGCGCGCATCGGCGGCGGTCCCATCATCATCAATTCCTCGCGTGCGGTGCTCTATGCATCGCAGGGCGACGACTTCGCTGCCGCCGCGCGCACCGCCGCCCAGGCCACGCGCCAGACGCTGCAAGACGCAGCCGCTGCCTGAGACGGCAGGGAAGCCCGGCCATGCAAGGCAAATGGCTGGAAGACTTCCTGCTGCTGGCCCAGGAGCGCAGCTTCACGCGCGCGGCCGAGCTGCGCCATGTCACCCATCCGGCCTTCGGGCGGCGCATCCGCGCGCTGGAGGCCTGGGCCGGCACGCCCCTGGTCGAGCCCGGCGGCGGCCCCGTGCGGCTGACGCCGGCCGGTGAAGCCTTCCGCGATACGGCCGAGCAACTGGTGCGCACGCTGGCCCAGTCGCACGATGAACTGCAGGCCGTGGCCGGGCGCCAGGCCCGCGTGATCACGCTGGCCACGGGGCGCACGCTGGCGCGCACCATCGTGGCCGACTGGCTGACGCGCCACGGCAGCGTGCTGCAGACGGCCGAGCTGCGCGTGGTCACACGCACGCTGGACGAGACCGTGGCCATGCTGCAGCGCGGCGAAGTCAGCTTCACGCTGGTCTACCACCACGCCGCCATTGGCGTGCGCCTGGACGGCCGCCAGTTCAGCTACCTGACGGTGATGCAGGACAGGCTGGTGCCCGTGGCCCGCGCCGACGCCCAGGGCCGTCCGCTGTACGAGCTGTCGACCAGCCACCAGCCCGTCGCTCCCGTCCCCTACCTGGCCTTCTCGCACAGCATGGCCCTGGGCCGCCTGGTGGAAGACCACCTGGCCCGGCATCCGCTGGCGCCTCGCCTGCGCCGCTGCGTGGACTGCGACTCGGCCGACGCCCACTACGAATACGTGCTGCGCGGCCTGGGCCTGGCCTGGATGCCGTGGTCCATGGTGCGCGGCGACTGCCAGGCCGGCCGCCTGGCCGTGGCCGGCGACCCGGGCCTGGAAGTGCACTTCGACGTGCGCCTGTACCGTCCCAAACGCCACCTGGGTCCTGCAGCCGAGCAGTTCTGGAACGACATCACGGGCGCCTGACGGGTGCATGCATGCGCCCTCCTGGTGCAAACCCGCACCGCGCTGTGGAACAAGAGGTTTTTGGTGCTGCAATGGCTCCGCCTCGTGCCGAATCAGCACCAAATGCCTGGGTAGTCCTTCGCACAATCAATCTCATACATTTCAGGAATAACCCCATGCCCAGCAACTCCCTCCTGCGCCGCTCCGCCCTGGCCTGCGGCCTGCTGATCGCCGCCACCGGCAGCGCCTTCGCCGACGACGCCGCCAGCTACCCCAACCGTGCCATCACCATGATCGTGGGCTACCCCGCCGGCGGCAGCACCGACCTGGTGGGCCGCTTCGTGGCCGATGGCCTGGCCTCGCGCCTGGGCCAGCCCGTGGTGGTGGAGAACCTGGGCGGTGCCGGCGGCGCCATCGGCGCGCAAAAGGCCGTCAAGGCCACGCCCGACGGCTACACGCTGTTCGTGGGTGCCAACAACGAGCTGGCCATCGCACGTCTGATCAACAAGAGCATCAAGTACTCCATCGGCGACTTCACGCCCATCGGCATGATCGGCTCCCAGCCCATGGTGCTGGTGGCCTCGCAGAAGGCCGGCGTCAAGACCGCCGCCGAGTTCAGCGCCCTGGTGGCCAAGAACCCGGGCAAGTTCAGCTACGGCAGCTCGGGCGTGGGCACGGCACTGCACCTGGCCGGTGAAATGATCAAGGAGCAGGGCAAGCTGCACATGACCCACATCCCCTACCGCGGCGTGGCGCCCCTGACCACGGACCTGGTGGGCAACAACATCGAGTTCGGCATGTTCGTGCTGTCCTCGGGCCTGCCCCAGATCCGCGCGGGCAAGGTCATCGCCCTGGGCACGACGGAGGCCAAGCGCTCGGCCATCACGCCCGACATCCCGGCCCTGTCCGAGCTGCCCCAGTACAAGAACGTGGACATCAACGTCTGGTTCGCGCTGATGGCGCCCAAGGGCCTGCCCGCACCCGTGGCCGCCAGGGTCAAGAAGGCGCTGGACGAGACCATGGCCTCGCCCGAGTTCCGCAAGAAGATGGAAGAGGCAGGCTCGGTGGTGGCCGATCCCAAGACGGATGCCGGCAAGTACATCAACGCCGAGATCGCCAAGTACACAAAAATCGTCCAGTTTGCCCATATTGAGAATTGACCCCCCCTGAGCGGCTGCGCCGCTTCCCCCCACTCTCGCCGTGCTGCGCACGGCGGGCGGGGGGACGCAGCCCTCGCTGCGGGGCGGCCCTTGCTTGGCTGCCCTCGCTTGCGCTGCGCCAGTTGCAAAAGCCGTGCGCGTGTAGACAACGGAGTGAGTGATGGAAACTTTGCGATTTGACCTTCCCCTGCCCGACCTGAGCGCCTGGCGCGCGGGCAATACCGGTACCGAGGGCGTGTGGCAATTCGACTCGGGACGCCCGGGCCGCCACGTGATGATTTCCGCGCTGGTGCACGGCAACGAGATCTGCGGCGCCTGGGCCGTTTCCGGGCTGCTTCAGGCCTTGCACAACGGCCTGGCGCTGGACAACGGCCGCCTGACCCTGGTGCTGGCCAACCTCGATGCCTTCGACCGCTTCGACGCGGCCAGCCACGATGCCTCGCGCTTCGTGGACGAGGACATGAACCGCCAGTGGATAGACGCACGCATCGACGAGGGCAGCACCCGCGAACGCCGCCGCGCCGCCGCGCTGCGCCCCTTCGTGCAGCAGGCCGACTGGCTGCTGGACCTGCATTCCATGCACGAGCCCTCGGCCCCGCTGCTGCTGACCGGCATGCAGCCGCGCAACCGCGATCTGGCACGCCAGATGGGCGCGCCGGCGAACATCGTCGTGGATGCCGGCCACAAGGACGGCACGCGGCTGCGCGACTACGGGCGCTTCGGCCTGCCCGACGCCGAGGCCGGCGACTCGCGCTCGCTGCTGATCGAATGCGGCTTCCATGGCGATCTGGCCAGCCGCGACGTGGCGCACGACCAATGCCTGCGTTTCCTCGAAGTGGCCGCCATCTTCGACAACGGCGCGCTGCACGCCGCCCTGCCCGGCTGGAAGCAGGCCGACGCACCGGCCCAGTGGGCGCTGGAAGTCACGGCGCCCGTGGTGGCCAAGAGCAGCGGCTTTCGCTTCACGGCGCCGTTCACGGGGCTGGAGCGCTTCGAGAAGGCCGGCACGGTGATCGGCGACAACGATGGCGAGCCGGTGATCACGCCCTATGGCGACTGCGTGCTGGTCATGCCCTCGGTGCGCCAGGCGCGTGCGGGCGTGACCGTGGTGCGCTTTGCGCGGCGCTCGCCGCTCTGAGCCTCAGGGGCGCTGGCAGCGCGCGGGCGACAGCCGTTCAGGCTGCACGCCCTGCGCGGCCAGGCGCGCATCCAGCGGCTCGCCGCGCAGCAGGTTGCGCGCCAGCAGGCTGTAGCCGAAGGCGCTCTGTATGCCGTAGCCGCCCTGGGCGGCCACCCAGAAAAAGCCCGGCAGCGGCACGGGCGAGGCGTCCCAGCCAATGGCCATCTCGCCGTCGGCCACGAAGCTGCGCAGCCCGGCCCAGGTGTGCGAGGGGCGGCGGATCTGCAGCGTGGTCACTTCCTCGATGCGCCAGATGCCCGTGGCCACGTCCAGTTCCTCGGGCGCCACGTCCTGCGGCGCCACGGGGTCGGCGTTGGCGGGCGAGCCCAGCAGCTGGCCCGCATCGGGCTTGAAGTAGAAGCCCTCGTCGGCGCTGATCACGGCGGGCCAGTGCGCGGCATCCATGCCCTCGGGCACGGCGAAGGTGAAGGCACTGCGCCGCCTGGGCACCAGGCCGATGGACGCTGCGCCCGCCAGCGCGCCCAGCGCATCGGCCCAGGCGCCGGCCGCGTTGACCACGCAGCGCGCACGCACCTGGCTGCCGTCGGCCAGGTCCACGGTCCAGACACCGCCGTCCTGCGCCAGCGCACGGACCTCGGCGCCGCAGCGCAACTCGCCGCCGCACTGGCGCAGGCCGCGCAGGAAGCCCTGGTGCAGGCCATGCACGTCGATGTCGCGCGCGCCGTCGTCCGCAAAGCCATCGACCAGCAGCGTGGTGTTCAGGCAGGGCACCAGGGCCTTGAGTTCATCGGGGCCCAGGCGCCTCGCCTGGGGCGAGTGCAGGAGGGCCTCGGCATGGGCGGCATCGAGCTGGTCCTTCTGCGCGGCCGTGCCCACATAGAGCACGCCGCGCGGCGCCAGGATGGGCGCCTGCACAAAGCCCTGCGGCGGCTGCTCGTAGAAGGCGCGGCTGGCGCGCGTCAGCGCCTGGACCTGCAGCGGGCCATAGTGCTCCTCATACAGCGCGGCCGAGCGGCCCGTGCTGTGGTAGCCGGGCTGGGATTCGCGCTCCAGCACCAGCACCGAGGCGCCGCCGTCGCGCGCCAGCTGCCAGGCCACCGAGGCGCCGGCCATGCCCGCGCCCACCACCACGAAATCACGGATGCTGCTGTCCATGGCCGGCCTCACTTTGCGTTCTTGCGGCCTGGCTTGGCCTGCGCGGGAGCCGCCGCTGCCTCCAGATAGGGCCGCAGATAGCGCCCCGTGTGGCTGGCCGGGTTGGCCGCCACGTCCTCGGGCGTGCCCGTGGCCACCACCTGGCCGCCGCCCGAGCCGCCTTCGGGGCCCATGTCGATGATCCAGTCGGCCGTCTTGATCACGTCCAGGTTGTGCTCGATGACGACGATGGTGTTGCCCGCATCGCGCAGCTGCTGCAGCACCTTGAGCAGCAGGGCGATGTCGGCGAAGTGCAGGCCCGTGGTGGGCTCGTCCAGGATGTAGAGCGTGCGCCCGGTGTCGCGCTTGGACAGTTCCTGGGCCAGCTTGACGCGCTGCGCCTCGCCGCCCGACAGCGTGGTCGCGCTCTGGCCCAGCCGGATATAGGACAGGCCCACGTCCAGCAGGGTCTGCAGCTTGCGGGCGATGGTGGGCACGTCCTTGAAGAAGGCATGGGCGTCCTCCACCGTCATCTCCAGGATCTGGGAGATGTTGCGGCCCTTCCACTGCACCTCCAGCGTCTCGCGGTTGTAGCGCTGGCCGTTGCAGATGTCGCAGGGCACGTAGACATCGGGCAGGAAGTGCATCTCCACCTTGACCACGCCGTCGCCCTGGCAGGCCTCGCAGCGGCCGCCGGCCACGTTGAACGAGAAGCGCCCGGGGCCGTAGCCGCGCTCCTTGGCGGTGTTGGTCTCGGCCATCAGGTCGCGGATGGGCGTGAACAGTCCCGTATAGGTGGCCGGATTGCTGCGCGGCGTGCGGCCTATGGGCGACTGGTCCACATTGATGACCTTGTCGAAATGGCCCATGCCGATGATGTCGTCGTGCGGCGCGGCCTCGCCGCCGGCACGGTGGATCTGGCGCGCGGCCTCGGTGTAGAGCGTGTCGTTGACCAGGGTGCTCTTGCCCGAACCCGAGACGCCGGTCACGCAGGTCAGCAGGCCCACGGGAAAGTCCGCCGTCACGCCCTTGAGGTTATGGCCGCGCGCACCCACCACGCGCAGGGCCTGCAGTTGCGGCGCGCCGGGGGCGGTTGCGTTGTCGGGATTGGCCGGGGGCTGCTGGGAGCGGGACGGGAAGCCCTTGGCCGCTGGCCGGGCCTCGCCCTCGGCCGTTGCCTCCAGCACGGGTTGCCAGGGCGTGCGCCGCGCGGGCACTTCGATGCGCTGGGTGCCCGCCAGGTAGCGGCCCGTGGGTGAATCGGGGTTGGCGCGCACCTCTTCGTAGCTGCCCTGGGCCATGACGCGGCCGCCATGCACGCCCGCGCCCGGCCCCAGGTCGATGATCTGGTCGGCCGCGCGCATCATGTCCTCGTCGTGCTCGACCACGATGACGCTGTTGCCGATGTCGCGCAGGTGCTGCAGCGTGCCGATGAGCTTGTCGTTGTCGCGCTGGTGCAGGCCGATGCTGGGCTCGTCCAGCACATACATCACGCCCGTCAGGCCGCTGCCGATCTGGCTGGCCAGGCGGATGCGCTGGGCCTCGCCGCCGGACAGGGTGTCCGCGCCGCGCTCCAGGCTCAGGTAGCTCAGGCCCACGTCGTTGAGGAACAGCAGGCGCGAGGCGATCTCGCGCACCACCTTGCCCGCGATCTCGGCCTTGGCGCCCGACAGCTGCAGCGCCGCGCACCAGGCATGGGCCTCGGCCAGCGTGGCGTGGCCCACCTCGTAGATGGCGCGGGCCTGCTCGCCCTCGCCGATGCGCACGAAGCGCGCCTCGCGGCGCAGCCGCGTGCCGCCGCAGTCGGGGCAGACGGTGACGCTGCGCAGCCGCGCCAGGTCGTCGCGCACCACGCTGGACTCGGTCTCGCGCCAGCGCCGCGTGATGTTGGGAATGATGCCCTCGAAGGGATGGCTCTTGACCATGGACTCGCCCTTGCGCGCGCCGCTGTCGAAGACGTAGCTGAAGGGCATTTCCTCCTCGCCCGAGCCCCATAGCACCACATGGCGCACCTTCTCGGGCAGCTCCTCGAAGGGCAGCTCCACATCGGTGCCGTAGTGGCGCGCCACGCTCTCCAGCATGGAGAAGTAGTAGCCGTTGCGCCGGTCCCAGCCCTTGACGGCGCCGCTGGCCAGGCTCAGCGTGGGGAAGGCGACCACGCGCTCGGGGTCGAAGGACTCCGTGCAGCCCAGGCCGTCGCAGCCCGGGCAGGCGCCCATGGGCGAGTTGAACGAGAACAGGCGCGGCTCCAGTTCGGGCAGCGAGTAGCTGCACAGCGGGCAGGCGAACTTGGCGCTGAAGAGGTGTTCCTTGCCGCTGTCCATCTCCAGCGCGATCACGCGGCCGCCGGCGTCGGCGCCACCCGCGCGCAGGGCGGCCTCGAAGCTCTCGGCCAGGCGCTGCTGGGCGTCGGCACGCACCTTGAGGCGGTCGATCACCACGTCGATGTCGTGGCGCTCGTTCTTCTCCAGCGCGGGCAGGGAGTGGGACTCGTGGATCTTGCCGTCGATGCGAAAGCGCACATAGCCCTGGGCCTGCATCTGCGCGAACAGCTCGGCGAACTCGCCCTTCTTGTTGCGCGCCAGCGGCCCCAGCACCATGAGGCGCGTGTCCTCGGGCAGGGCCAGGGCCGCATCCACCATCTGGCTGATGGTCTGGGACTGCAGCGGCAGGTTGTGGTCGGGGCAGTAGGGCGTGCCGGCGCGTGCGAACAGCAGGCGCAGGTAGTCGTTGATCTCGGTCACCGTGCCCACGGTGGAGCGCGGGTTGTGGCTGGTGGCCTTCTGCTCGATGCTGATGGCGGGCGACAGGCCCTCGATCAGGTCCACATCGGGCTTGTCCAGCCGCCCCAGGAACTGGCGCGCATAGGCCGACAGGCTCTCCACATAGCGGCGCTGGCCCTCGGCATACAGCGTGTCGAAGGCCAGGCTGGACTTGCCCGAGCCCGACAGCCCGGTGATCACCACCAGCCGGTTGCGCGGAATGTCCAGGTCGATGTTCTTGAGGTTGTGCGTGCGCGCACCTCGGATGGCGATGCGCGTTTGCGTCAGGCCTTGCGCCAGCGCCTGGCCAAGGTAGCGGCCGTCGGGCTGGGAGCGGGAGTCGGCGGCCCGGTCCAGGCCGCCGTCTTCGGAAATTGTGTGGGAACCAGGCATCGGGAAAACCCCTGCGAAGGCGAACCCGCCATGATAGGTCAGAACCCGCGCCACCGCATGGCGGCTCGGTCTGCGGGGCGGCAGGGCCTGCTGCGGTGCCCATTCACAAAACTGTCTTGCACTGCCCTGCATAACCCAGCCACCCCGCAGCGCTGGCCTATGGGCGAGAATGGCGGATTCCTTGCCCCCACAACAGTGCACCCCGTGCTCGATTCCCCCACACCCGTCCACGGCGCCCAGGCGCCAGCCCCCTCCTCGCCCGCATCGGGCCGCATGACCTCGCAGGAACGCCGATCCAGCGCCAGCCTGGCGCTGATCTTTGCGCTGCGCATGCTGGGCCTGTTCCTGGTGCTGCCGGTGTTCGCGCTGGAGGCCCGCAAGTACCCGGGCGGCGACGA
This sequence comes from Delftia sp. UME58, assembly GCF_014170385.1. NCBI lineage: Bacteria > Pseudomonadati > Pseudomonadota > Betaproteobacteria > Burkholderiales > Comamonadaceae > Delftia > Delftia sp. UME58. The sequence continues at coordinate 1,720 of NZ_LZZV01000100.1, read as the reverse complement.
TCCGGCCATGATCGGCCTGGCCATGGGCCTGTACGGGCTCACCCAGGCCGTGTTCCAGCTGCCGCTGGGCCTGGCTTCGGACCGATTCGGGCGCAAGCGCGTCATCGTCGCCGGGCTGCTGGTCTTTGCGGCGGGCAGCCTGCTGGCGGCCACGGCCGACTCGCTGCCGGGCCTGATGTGGGGCCGGGGCCTGCAGGGCGCGGGCGCTGTCTCGGCCGCCGTGACCGCGCTGCTGGCCGACCTCACGCGCGACAGCGTGCGCACCAAGGCCATGGCCATGGTGGGCGGCAGCATCGGACTCATGTTCGCGCTGGCCCTGGTGCTCAGCCCCCTGCTGGCGGCCTGGGGCGGGCTGCCCGGCATCTTCGGCCTGACCTGCGCCCTGGCGCTGGCGGGCATTGCCGTCGTGCTCTGGGTCGTCCCGCCCGAGCCCGCGCGCCACGCCGACCAGCCGCGCGGCCGCATGGCCGAGCTGTGGCGCCATGGCGATCTGGTGCGGCTGAACCTGGGCGTCTTCGTGCTGCACACCGTGCAGATGTCCATGTGGGTGGCCGTGCCCGCCATGCTGGTGCAGGCGGGGCTGGACAAGCAGGCGCACTGGCATGTCTACCTGCCGGCCGTGGTGCTGTCCTTCGCCGCCATGGGCGGCCTGTTCGCCATGGAGCGGCGCGGGCGCCTGCGGGCGGCCCTGCTGGGCGCCATCGCCCTGATCACCCTCGTGCAGATCGGCCTGGGCCTGCTGGCGGCGGGCGGCGCGCAGCCGCCGCTGTGGGCCATGGCCTTGCTGATGTTCGTGTTCTTCTGCGGCTTCAACGCGCTGGAGGCCACCCAGCCCAGCCTGGTATCGCGCATGGCCCCGGCTCCGCTGCGCGGCGCGGCGCTGGGCGCCTATAACACGCTGCAATCGCTGGGCCTGTTCGCAGGCGGCGCCCTGGGCGGCGCCGTCGCCAAATGGGCCGGCATGCCGGGCCTGTTCACCCTGACGAGCGTCCTGGCCGTGCTGTGGCTGGTCGTCACCTGGCCGCTGCGCCCCGTCGGCCGCCACGGCTGAACGGCGGGTTTTCAGACGGTTACAAGCCGGGGCAGCCGGCAGGCGCGCCCGGATATCCGCCCCCTGCCATCGGCGGACGGCTTGCGGCACAATGGCGCGTCTGGCCCGGGATCCATCCCTCTATGCCCGGGCCACTTCCCTATGTAAAGGTATTTCACTCATGGCATCCGTCAACAAGGTCATCATCGTCGGCAACCTCGGACGCGACCCCGAAATGCGCACCTTCCCGAGTGGCGATCAGGTGGCCAACGTGACCATCGCCACCACCGACCGCTGGCGCGACAAGAACACCGGCGAGAACAAGGAAGCCACCGAGTGGCACCGCGTGGTCTTCAACGGCCGCCTGGCCGAAATCGTGGGCCAGTACCTGCGCAAGGGCAGCCAGGTCTATGTCGAAGGCAGCCTGCGCACCCGCAAGTGGACCGACCAGGCCTCCGGCCAGGAACGCTACGCCACCGAAATCCGCGCCGACAGCATGCAGATGCTGGGCAGCCGCCAGGGCGGCGGCGGTGGCCAGCAAGGCGGCGGCTACGGCGATGAAGGCTACGGCGACAGCGGCTACGACGCCCCTCCCCAGCAGCAGCAGCGCCGTCCGGCCCCTGCCCCCATGGCGGCGCCCGCACCGCGCCAGGCCCCTGCCCAGCGCCCCGCTCCCTCGCCCATGGCACC